>CAJAYO010000812.1 GCA_903948415.1 uncultured Opitutia bacterium
CGGCCCTGCTGCACGGGGAGAAAATCGACCGCGTGAAACATGCCCAGGCGCTGCAGAGCGAAGCGCTGATCGAGTGCCTGCAGGCGAACCAATGGGGCGGTGCGTCCGACCCCGCGACCTTTGCGGAAACGCTCATCGCCGCGTGTCGCCGCCGCGGCGTGCCACCGCCCGACATCGACGCCGACGAACTCACGGCGGTCCGCACCGCGCTCCGCGAATTCGGCGCCGCGTGGCGTCCGCTCAACCCCGGGCAGTCGCTCGAGCGCACGTTTTGACGGGCGGCCCATCGTTGGCCTTGCTCCAAAAGTAGGAATTCCTAATTTGAAAGTATGACAACGGCCGTCTCCGAAAAAGGTCAGGTTACGATTCCCAAGCGGTTGCGCGACCAACTCGGCCTCCGCGCCGGCACCGAACTCACCTTTGCCGCGGTCGGTGGAAAACTGGTTGGCTCCAAAGCCGAAGACACCGCGGATGTTTTCAAGAAATGGCGCGGTCGCGCCCGCCTTCCCGCTGGCATGAGCGTCGACACGTATCTCGCCAAGTCCCGCGATGGTGACCGCCGTTGACCGTTCCGTCCTGCTCGACGTCGTCACCGACGATCCGCGGTGGGCCGATGCCTCCGAGGCGGCCCTCCGCCAAGCTTCCCGGGAAGGCAGCCTGGTGATCGGCGAATGCGTCTTGGCCGAGATCACCCCCGCGCTTGGCGCCGACGAGGTCGCCGAATTCCTCCATGACTGGAACATCCGCTTCATCCCTTCGTCCGTCGCCAGTGCCACGCTGGCCGGCAAGCTTTTTGGCGCGCACCTTGCCCGCGGTGGCAAGGGCGGACGCGTCGTTCCGGATTTTCTGATCGGCGCCCACGCCCAGCTTCACGCGGAACGGCTCCTCGCCCGTGACCGCGGTTATCTCCGCGATTACTTCAAGAAACTCGCGGTTTGGCAGCCCGTCGTGCCGTGACCGCCGTCGGCCCATCGTCCGTTCTCCCCGAGTCCGCCTGGCACGCCCGCGCCGCCGCGCACGAGGCCCGCGTGCGGGCGTGGACCGATGCGCATCAGGCTCGGGCGGCGCGCGGCGAAAAGCATCCGGTCTACGATTTTCTGTTCAACTACTACGCGTTCCGGCCCGCGTGGCTGCGCCGCTGGCATCCCGGTCCCGACGTCGCGTTGGCCGGCGAGTCCGCGCGGGGCCATCTCCGGTGGTCCGAATACCACGCGCTCCCGCTCGCCGACGGCACCCCCGCGGTCGCCCTCGCCTCGCTCCCGGAACCGCGCCGCCGCTACGTCACGTGGCTCCGCGAACTGCTCCTCGCCACGCAGGCCCGCCCCGCGTTCTTCGGCTGCTACGGCCTCCACGAGTGGGCGATGGTTTACCGCCAGACGCCCGACGAGGTCCGCCACAACGCCCACCCGCTGCGCTTCGCGCCGGATGAGCTCGCGCGCATCGTCGAAGCCGCGCCCCTCACGTGTTCGCACTTCGATGCGTTTCGTTTTTTCACGGGTCCGGCGCGTCCCCTCAACAAGCTCGCGCCCTCCCGCGAAACCGTCCCGCAATTCGAGCAACGCGGGTGTCTCCACGCCAACATGGATCTCTACAAGTGGTCCTTCAAATTGGCGCCGTTTGCGCCGAGCGAGCTGATCGCGGACTGCTTCGCCCTGGCGCGCGACATCCGCGAAGTGGATATGCGGGCGAGCCCCTACGATCTGCGCGCGCTCGGCTTCGCGCCCATTCCGATCGAAACGCCGGCCGGCCGGGCCGACTACGAGACGCAGCAGCGGGCGTTCACCGCCCGCGCCGAGCCGCTCCGCGCCCGCCTCCTCGCGCTGTGCGAGCGGCTGCTGGCGTAATTCTCCCCACCTGAACGGGCGTGCCCTCGGACACCGCCCGGGTTGAGCCGCCTTATCCGCCGCACGTCTCGTCCATGATCCGCACCATCGTGTCCTCGACTTC
>CAJAYO010000813.1 GCA_903948415.1 uncultured Opitutia bacterium
CGCGATCGGCGGCAGCGCGACCGCCGCCTTCGCCTCGCGCTTCACCCAGCGGTTGAACCCCGGAAACTCCATCTGCTCGCGCGTCGCTTTGAACACCGCCGGCAGGTACGGCCCCGCTCCGCCCGCCTGCGTGTAGCGGCGCGTGACCCCCTTGTATTTCGCCGCCTCGTCGAGCGCCATCAGCGTCGTCTGCACGACCGTCAGATAGGCGAACAGGTCGTTGCCCGTGAGCTGGGCGAGGCCGTTCACCTCGCCCGTCGGCACCAGACCGTAGTGGCCCTCGACCTGCTTGTCGTCGAACGCCCGCGACGCCAGCGCGATTTTCTTCGGCATCAGATCCTGCTGCGACAGATGCAGCGCCGGCCGCATCGCCCGCAGGTGCGCGTGCACGTCGACGAGCGAAGCGTAAAGCTTGTCCTTCATGTCCTCCCGCAAATGCCGGCAGTCGGTGCGCGGGTAGCTGATCAGCTTCGCATCATAGAGCCTCTGCAGAATGGCCAGGGTGTCCGTCGCCGTGCTGCCGAACTTCTTCGACATCAGCTTCTGCATTTCCTGCAAATCGAAGGGCAGCGGCGGCTTCTCCATCCGCGTCGTTTTCTTCTCCGTCGCCCGATAGGTCGGCGGCGTTTTCGCCGACAGCCCGAACGCCTCCGCCTTCGCCTTGTCCCAAAACGCCTTCTTGTCCCGCTCGCTGCTCACCGCCGGCGCGCCAAGCAGTTTCACCCGGTCCGCCGACGCCGCATACGCGTCCAATTCAGCCTTCGCCTCCAGGCCCCCGAAATTCCCGAACGCCTCCCAGAATTTCTGCGGCACGAAATTCTCGATCAACAGATCGCGCGCCACGATCAGCGCGAGCGTCGGCGTCTGCACCCGTCCCACCGACCACACCTTCCAGTCGCCCCGCCCGCGCGGCAGCGTCTTCGTCGCGAGCACCGTCACGTTCATCCCCACGAGCCAGTCCGCCTGGTCGCGCGTGAAGCCCGCCTGCGCCAGCCCGTTGTAGTCCTTGAGCGGTTTCCTCGCCGCAAACGCCTCTTTCAACCCGTCGACGGTCATCGTCTGCGCCCACATGCGCGAATACGACGTGCCCGCCGGCGCGTTCACCCCGCGCAGCGCCTTCCGGAAAATCACCTCGCCCTCCCGCTCCGCGTCGCAGCCATTGACGATCTCGCACCCCGCGTGGGCCTTCGCCTCCGCGCGCAACACGTCGAGCAAGTTCCCGCCGTCCGCCCGCGGTTCCTCGACAAAATCCCAAAGCTTCGTCGGCACAATCGGCAGATCGTGGACGTTCCACGCCCCGAATTTCGGATCGTACGTCTCCGGCTTCGCCAACTCGAACAGATGCCCGCGCGCCGACACCACCGTGAGCTCCGTCCCGTCCGCCATCTTTCCCCGATGCGGCCCCTGGCCGTTGAACGACCCGCCCGTCAACGCCGCGGCGAAGTCGCGCCCGGCGGCGGGCTTTTCGGCAACGAGGAGAATCTTGGACATCGCGCGTTTCTAGCACACCGCGCGTTTCCGCGACAAGCGCCGCCGCCATTTCTTCGCGTCACCCCGTTTCTACCCCCGCCAAGCCCGACTTCTTTCCCGCGCGTTTCCACCGCCCCCGCTCGCGTTTCCCCGCAAAGCCCGTTGCGTGAGCCCCCATGGTCCTCGCACCGGCCGCTCCGGCCATTCCCCCCGCTCCCGTCCTCACCGTCACCGCCGTGGGGAAATCCTACGGCGCGCGCGCCGTGCTGGCCGACGTGTCGTTCGCCGTCGCCGCCGGCGAACGCATCGCCCTCACCGGCCCCTCCGGCAGCGGCAAGACCACCCTCCTCAACTGCCTCGGCGGCGTCGACCGGCCCGACACCGGCACCATCGCCCTCCACGGCGAGCGCATCGACCAACTCCCGAGCGACGGCCTCGCCCGCCTCCGCCGCGAGCGCGTCGGCACCGTGTTTCAGTTCTTCCATCTGCTGCCCACGCTCACCGCCGCCGAAAACGTCGAGCTCCCCCTCCAGCTCACCCACGTCGCCGCCCCCGAACGCGCCGCGCGCGTCGCCGCCGCTCTCACCCGCGTCGGCCTCACCGCCCGCGCCGCCGCCCTGCCTTCGCAACTCTCCGGCGGCGAACAACAGCGCGTCGCCATCGCCCGCGCCCTCGTCCACCGCCCCGCCCTCATCCTCGCCGACGAACCCACCGGCAACCTCGATTCCGCCAACGGCGAAAACATCCTCCGCCTCCTCCGCGAACTCACCGACGAAACCCACACCGCCCTCGTCCTCGTCACCCACAGCGAGGACGCCGCCGCCATCTGCCACCGCCGCATCCATCTGCGCGACGGCCGCATCGTGCCCTGACCCGCGATGGGAACCCTCGAAACTCTCCTGCTGCGCCGCTGCTCCCTCCGCCACTGGCGCATGGCGCCGCGCCAGTCGCTCCTCCTCGTCGGCATCCTCGCGCTCGGCGTCGCCGTCTTCGTCGCCGTGCGCCTCGCCAACCACGCCGCCGTCGCCAGCTTCACGCACTTCACCGACACGCTCACCGGCCAGAGCGACTGGATCATCCAGCCCGCCGCCGGCACTCTGCCCGAAAGCGTCCTCCCCGAGCTCCGCGCCGCCCTCGGCCCGCGGCCCGTCCACCTTTTCCCCGTCGTCGAATCCACCGCCGCCCGCGTGCGTCGCACCGATGAGTCCGCCAACTTCGGCCGCACCACCTACACCCTCCTCGGCGTCGACCTCGTCGCCGTCGCCAACCTCGCCCGCGCCCAAACTCCCAACGCCGCCTACTTCGGTCAAACCACCGGCGACCCGGCCGATTTCTGGGCCGCGTTCCGGGCCGGCCCGCAAATCTGGCTCAGCCGCGCCTTCGCCGCCACCCTCGGCGACGCCCGCACCCTCGACCTCGTCATCAACGAACAGGTCCACGCCCTCCCCATCGCCGGTCTCATCCCCACCGCCAAGGACGCCCCGCGCGTCCCCGCGAACCTCATTCTCCTCGATCTGCCCCAACTCCAGCTCCTCGCCGGCAAACCCGGCCGCCTCGACCGCGTCGAATTCCTCGTCGAACCCGGCCCGCGCGCCGACGAACGCCGCGACGAACTCCGCGCCCTCCTCGAGCAACTCGGCGCCACCGGCGAACGCTGGACCGTCACCTCGCCCGGCGCACGCCGCGAAACCGCCGCAACCATGACCCGCGCGTTTCGCCTCAACCTCACCGTCCTCTCCCTCATCGCGCTCCTCGTCGGCCTGTATCTGATTTTCCAGGCCCTCGACGGCGCCGTCGTCCGCCGTCGCAGTGAAATCGCCATCCTCCGCTCGCTCGGCGTCGAGGAGGGCACCATCCGGCGCGCCTGGCTCGCCGAGGCCGCGGTCCTCGGCCTGCTCGGCGGCGCCTTCGGCCTCCTCCTCGGCTGGGCCGGCGCGCAACTCTCCGTCCGCGCCGTCGGCCAAACCGTCAACGCCCTCTACTACGCCACCACCGTCGAGTCCGCCGGCCTCGACGCCGGCGAGATCGCCCTCGGCCTCCTCCTCGGTCTGGTCGCCAGCCTCGTCGCCGGCTGGTGGCCCGCCCGCGAAGCCGCCCGCACGCCCCCCGCCCAGGTCCTTGTGCGCTCCGCCGTCGCCGCTCCCGGCCACGTCGCGCTCCGCAGCGCGTGGCTCGGCGTCGCGCTCGTCGCCGCCGGCGTCCTCTGCGCGCAACTCCCGCCCGTGCGCTTCGCCGGCGGCGGCCGTTTCCCCCTCGCCGGTTACCTCGCCGCCTTCCTGTGGATTTTCGGCGGCGGCGTCCTCTGCGGTTTCCTCCTCCCCGCCGTCGCCCGCCTCACCCGCCGCGCCCGCACCTCCTCCGCCGTCGCCCGCGTCGCGCTCAGCCATCTCGCCGCCCCCTCCGGCCGCCACCGCCTCGCCGTCGCCGCCCTGCTCTGCGCCATCGGCATGACCGCCGGCATGGCCATCCTCGTGGCCAGTTTCGAGACCACCGTCCGCGGCTGGGTCCAACGCTCCCTCCAGGCCGACCTCTACATTTCCAGCAACGGCGCGCAAAGCGCCTCCTCCCAAAACCGCCTCTCGCCCCCCGTGTGGCGCGCCCTCGCCACCCACCCCGCCGTCGCCGAAGCCAGCGTGCTCTCCGCGTATCCTATCGAGCTGGACCGCACGCCGACCATCCTCACCGGCGCCGACCTCCGCGTCGTGCGCGCCCGCTCCGATCTGCCCTGGGTCCAGCCGCCCCTCGACGACGCCGTGTTCGACGCCGCGCGCAACGCCACCCTCGTGCTCGCCAGCGAAAGCTTCTGCGAGCGCTTCCGCAAAAAACGCGGCGACACCGTCCGCGTCCCCACGCCCGCCGGCCCGCAGGTGCTCACCCTCGCCGGCGTCTACGCCGACTACGGCAACGAGCGCGGCTCCCTCCTCGTCGAACGCGCCCGCCTCGTCACCTGGTTCGGTGACGACTACGCCGCCAACGTCTCGCTCTTCCTCCGGGCCGGCGCCGACGCCGAGGGCCTCCGCACCGAGCTGCTCGCCCGCCACCCCGGCCTCGCCATTTACACCAACGCCGCCCTCCGCACCGAAATTCTCCGCATTTTCCGGCAGACCTTCTCCATCACCTACGCCCTCGAAGTCATCGGCGTGGCCGTCGCCGTGATCGGCCTCGCCCTCACGCTCAGCAGCGTGCTCCTCGATCGTCGCGAGGAACTCACCACCCTCCGCGCCCTCGGCTTCGCCCGCCGCGAAATCGCCCTCGCCACCGCCGTCGAAGGCACGACGCTCGCCGCCTGCGCCGTCGCCGGCGGCCTCACCCTCAGCCTCGCCCTCGGCTGGCTCCTCATCCACGTCATCAACAAACAGTCCTTCGGCTGGACCCTCGGCTTCGCCCTCCCTTGGGGCCAGCTCGCCGCCCTCGCCGTCACCGTCGTCGCCACCGGCGCCGCCGTCAGCTACGCCGTCGGCCGCTGGGGCGCCGACCTCCCCGCCGACCGCGAGGAGTAAGTCCCTTTTTGGATTCAAGATGAGCCCCATTCTTCCAGAGGTAGGAGCCCGCTTGCGGGCGATTCAGCACTCGATCGCCCCTCGGCGTAAACCCTCCGCCATGCGCCTTTTTTCCGCTCTTCTCCTCGCCGCCCTCGGCGCACTCGGCCCCGTCGCCCCGCTCCGCGCACAGACGCCGCTCACCACCCCCGACGGCTTCGCCGTCCCGCAACCCGGCCACCGTTTTGAATTCCCCCGCGACCACGGCAACCATCCCGACTTCAAAATCGAATGGTGGTATGTCACCGGCCACCTCTCGGCTGAAGGCGGACGGCGCTTCGGTTTTCAGGCCACCTTTTTCCGTTCGGCCGGTCCGCGCGGCGCCGCCGACGTGAATCCGTCCTTCGGGTCCGGCCAGATCTTTCTCGCCCACATGGCGCTCCTCGACGTGGCGACTGGGAAATTCCTCCACCAGGAAAAACTCAACCGGGCCGGCTGGGACGCCGCCTCCGCCTCCGGCACCCTCGACGTACGCAACGGCGCTTGGTCCCTCCGCCTCGCCGATCCGACCGACCCCTCCCCCACCCCGCGCCTCGAACTCACCGGCGGCATCCGCGCCGACGCCGCGTTCACCCTCACGCTCACCCCCGCCAAGCCGCTCGTGATCTTCGGCGAAAACGGCGTCTCGCGCAAAGGCGCCGACCCCACCGCGGCGAGCTACTACCTCACCTTTTCCCGCCTCCGCGCCGCGGGCGAACTCACCCTCGCCACCGACGGCGACGCCACGGCCGCCCCGGAAAAACTCCGCGTCACCGGCGAAGCGTGGATGGACCACGAGATCAGCAGCAGCCAGCTCAGCGCCGGCCAGGTCGGCTGGGACTGGCTCAGCGTGCAGTTCACCGACGGCCGCGAACTCATGCTCTACCGCCTGCGCCTCGCCGACGGCACGGCCGATCCCGCGTCGACGCTCACATGGGTCGACCCCGCCGGCCAAACGCAGCGCGCCCCGTTCACCCTCGAGGTGCTCGACCGTTGGACGAGCCCCGCCACGGGCGCGACGTATCCGTCGCGCCTCCGTCTTGCCACGACCGATCCCGGCACGGGCACGGCGGTCCGGCTGCTCGTCGAGCCGCTCGCGAAAAACCAGGAGCTCACCGGCGCCCTCGGCGGCATTCCCTATTGGGAGGGCGCGTGCCGCATCCGCGACGAATCCGGCCGCGAACTCGGCTCCGCCTTCCTCGAGCTCACCGGCTACGCGCAGGCCCTGAAACTCTAGCCCGCCGTCCGCGCCCCTTACCGCCGTCCGCGGGGCGGATGAATATAGATCCCGCCATTGGCCTCGACCCGGGGCCCGCCATACCAGCGGTGGCCGTCCATCCACGGGTCGTCGCGAAACCACGGGTCACGATGGGGTCCGTAGTAAACGCCATTGCTCACCCCGATGTAGCCCTCGGTGAAACAGCCGCCGAGCCCCGCCGACAGCACGGCCAGCGCGAGCGCGACCCAGAAACTTTTGCGGGCGGTCTTCATGGCCGGTTGGCGGGGTTGGCGTTGTCCACATACTCCACCAGTCCGACCGAGCCGCCGGTCGGATCGCCGACGATCGCAAAGCGGCTCTCGTAGGCGACCGGACGCGGCGGGAGCGACACTTCGCCGCCGAGCGCGACCGCCCGCCGGAGCGCATCGTCGAGGTTCGCCACGCGCACCACGCCCAGCCAGCCCGACTGCGCATCGTCGCGAATCGGCAGCGGCACGACCCCGGCCCGCGCCAGCCCACCGCTCGACAACAGAAAATCATCGTTGCGTTCCGTGCGCAGATCCGGCGCCACGTCGTAGCCAAAAATCTCGCGGTAAAAGCCGGCGACGACCCGCGGATTCTTCACGTAAAGCACAAACCAGTTCCAGTCGCCGGGCGCCGGCTCGACGTCAGCCGCCTCCCCCGAGCCCGATTGAAGCAGGCCGACCGTCGCGCCTTCGTTGTCGGCGATGATCGCCTGGGTGCCGCGCCGCGGGAACTCGCGCGCCGCCGCCCGCACCTGGCCGCTGGCCGGGAGCACCCGGGGCAACGTTGTCGCCAGGTCCGCCACCGCGATGTAGCCGATCCAGCGCGACGGCCGGCCCGCCTTGGCCGCCGGCCGCGGTGCCAGACCTGCCACCGGACGCCCCGCGTTGCGGAACGTCGTGTAGCTTTTTCCGTTCTGCGTGCTCACGTCGGCCGTCCAACCGAACAACCCCGTGTAAAATTTCGTCGCCGCGACGGGATCCGTCGTAAACAGGTCCACCCAGACGAATTTGCCCGGAATGTGTTCAGCCGACACCGACGCGTGGAGCGGCGGAAACGGTTCGGCCCGACCCGCCGGCGCGAGCGCGCCGAGCAGGAACATCGCGACCGCCCGAGGGCGCGTCAGTGTCCGGAGAAATGAAGTGGTTTGCATGAGGTGGATGGCCCAGTGCCCCCGCGAATCCGGCCGGTCACCGTCTCGCTGCACTGCCGTCGTAAAATAACCGATACGGACTGACCTAACCATGGGGTCTTACCCGACCGACCGCGTTTCTTCGCGCAACCCGCGGGCCCGCATGACGAGTGGCACCGACGGTGGCCGGATGGATCGCGAGCGACGTGATGTCGCATTTGGCCAGCGGTGAGGTCGCCGCAAGAACATCGCAGCTGGACGGGGACGGCATTTCTATTCCGTTCGTTTCAGCAACGACGGTTTTGGCCCTGTCGCTCGCGCGGATCGCTACGGAGCAGTTCAGGGGCTTGATCTAGCCACGCCCATCAAGGTGATGACCAAAACTTTTTTGGATGACCTCGGCTTGAACAACTCCACCCAGGCGCTCCGCTACTCGACGAGTACGGAAAGGCGGGAAGATGTAGACACGGGGGAAGGCTTTTCGCTGGAACTTTTCAGAAAGGAGAAATCGGTCGGGGTGCTATGAGCGCCAAGTTCGCGCGTTTCTTTTTCCACTGTTTGAGCAACGCATCCCCAGCTGGCGGGATTGCGGCGCAGAGGTCTTCTCCCGAAAGGGCCCCCGTTTTTGGCCCGGAGAATTTAGCCCTTGCCGGACACACCGTGCGTCACCGGCGCCAGGGGCGGCCATGATTCGCGCCAGAACGTGGAGCGACCGGAATGGGACACCCCTGAAATTCGGCCGAGCTTTGCGTCAAGGGGCGGGAAAACAGCCTGTCACCCATCACCGCGCCGCCCCGCGCCGTGGTCTTCTTTCAGACGCCACCGGAGCCCGCCAACCTGCCGGCCGTTGAACGCGGGCGACGTCACTCTTCGGCTGCAATAGATCGACCGCGACGGCGACACCGCCGCCACCCGGTTGCGGCCCGCCGTCTACGAAGGACTGCACCGCCCGCGTCGCCGCCGCGCTCATCCTCGGCACCGTCATCAGCTGTGCGCCAAGCCGTGCTCGCCACCCGCGCCGGCCGCGCCGACGCCGCCGCGCGTGCCGAAGCCCAGCGCCGCCAGCAACCGGCCGAAGCGTTGCGCCCGGAGCGCGTCACCGCCGGCCCGATGACGCCGAGCGAAGCGCGTCGACCGATCCGCTTTTGCCGGATCGCCGCACCCACCGTCACGTTGCCGGGGCTCACGGTGCCAGCACGCGAAACCTCCCGCCTGTCGGGTGAAGATGGCGTAACGCGCCGCGAGGGCTCCGGCCCGTCCTCACAACTCTGGGACGACCGGAACCGCGCTCAGGGCTTCGTCGGAAATCTGGACCGCCGGCCCGGACTGCCAGCCGTCCGCGCCCGCCGCTACCGGCCGCGCCGGAAGATCCCCGCGCCGGGCCTTCACCGTGGCCGTATCCTCGGACTGGGTGCGGTCGCGCGCCGCCACGAGACGCGGATCGATCTGCCCGTCAGCCGTAAAGCCCATCATGAGCTTCGGCAGACCGAGTGGCACGGCATCGCCGCGATCCACCTGCCAGAGGTGCCAGGTCTTGCCGTAGGTGTTCACCAGCTCGTGCATCAACGCTTTCTCCGCCGCGGGCGACGCGTCGGGCGCGGTCAACAGACCGGACATGACCTCGTAGCGGTGGCTGTGCCACAGCGTTTTCTCCGCCGCCGGCAAGGCGGCAAACATCGCTTCGCCGATGATGTATTCGACCCCGATCAACCGCGCGTCCGCCGCGTCGGAGTCATAGATCACACACTGGAAAACGCCGCTGCTCAGATGCGAGCAGTAGTGGTCGACGCGCAGCGCCCGCTGCCGGTCTCCACTGTAGAAATGAAACCCGCACACGTGCGCGTGAATCTCGCGGAGCGGACCCGCCCCGGTCCCCGCGGCGGCCCGCACTCCCGCCGCGCCGTGCGGCTCTCCCGCCGCCGGCCCGGGCAGTGCGGCGACGGCCCACGCCAGCACCGCGGCTCCGGCGCAGGCCGCGGCCAGCCCTTTCTTCCAGAAAATTATAGTCGTCATAAATGTGTGGTGCACCGGCCACCGATTCGTCCGAGATGGAAAATCGCGCCCCGGCAATTGGCTCCTTGCCTCCCTCCGACCGCCCATCGGCCCTCCGGTTCGGTTCCCCGTCCCGGTCCGGACCGCCTTGAACACCCCATAGCGCGGCCGCGGAGGGCCCGCTACGTTGGGGCCGCGCCCCGCCAAACCGCCCCGAAAAAGCCGCCTCCTCCTCCGCCGTATCGCCGCCGCCACTTCACCGGGGGCCGCCTCGCTCCTCGAACGATGCACCTCAAACCACATTTCCCCTCTCACCCTCGCCCTTGCCGCCCTGCCCGAGGCCGGGCAGACCCAGTTCACCGATCCCTTTGGCATCATCGACCCCGCCTGGGGCACGAACCGCTCCGCGCCCGCCGGTTTCACCTCCATTCTTTTCGGCGGCGACCGGCGCCTGCAACTCACCGTCGACCAGACCGGGGGCACCTCCGCCCGCGCCCCGGGATTCGGCTCGACGTTCTAAAACACGCAGGGCCGCCAGCGCCCGGGCGATATCACCGGGCTCTGGACCCTCAGCGCCCAGGTCTTCGTCTCGTCCGCGTTCAAC
>CAJAYO010000814.1 GCA_903948415.1 uncultured Opitutia bacterium
TGCAAGCGGAGGCTGCACCGCTCGCCACCGCGCGCTGGAACCCCGGGGCGCGACTGACTCCGCCCCGACGCCCCGCCGCCCCGCCCAAGTCCGCCGCAAAAAGGACCGCCAACGTCGCCACCGCTCCACTTTCCGCTTCCTCCTCTCTCCGACCTCTCACGAAAGCTTTCCCATGAAAAGACTCTGCCGCCTGCTCGTCTCCATCTGTTTCCTCGCCGGGGCCCTGGCTGCCGTCGCAGGCGCTCCGGCCACGCGGCCCAACGTCATCTTCATCCTCGCCGACGACCTCGGCTGGGCCGACACCACGCTCTACGGTCAGACGAAGTATTACCAGACCCCCAATCTCGACCGTCTGGCGAAGCGCGGCATGACCTTCTCCCGCGCCTATTCGGCCAGCCCGCTCTGTTCGCCGACCCGCTCCGCCATCCTCACCGGCCTCAGCCCCGCGCGCACCGGCATCACGACGCCCAACGGCCACCTCCCCAAGGTCGTCCTCACCGCCACCGTCGGCGCCAAGGGTTCCCCGGCGCTTGCCGCCGTCATGCCGGAGACCGTCACACGCCTCGCCACCACCTATCACACGATCCCGAAATCCCTCAAGGCCGCCGGCTACGCGACCGGCCATTTCGGCAAATGGCACCTCGGCGCCGAGCCGTATTCGCCCCTCCAACACGGCTTCGACGTCGATCTCCCCCACTGGCCCGGCCCCGGTCCCGCCGGCAGCTTTGTCGCCCCGTGGAAGTTCAAAGACTTCGACGCCGATCCCGGCCAGCCCGACCAACACATCGAAGACCGCATGGCCAAGGAAGCCGTCGCCTTCATCGAGAAAAACCAGGCCCGCCCGTTTTACCTCAACTACTGGATGTTCAGCGTGCACGCCCCGTTCGACGCCAAAAAAGCCCTGATCGAGAAGCACCGCGCCCGCGTCAACCCCGCCGATCCGCAGCGCAGCCCCACCTACGCCGCGATGATCGAGAGCATGGACGACGCCGTCGGCACGCTCCTCGACACCCTCGATCGCCTGAAAATCGCCGACCAAACCATTGTCATCTTCGCCTCCGACAACGGCGGAAACATGTATAACGTCGTCGACGGCACCACCCCCACCAGCAACGCCCCGCTCCGCGGCGGCAAGGCCACCGTCTTCGAGGGCGGCGTGCGCACTCCCCTCGTCATCGCCTGGCCCGGCCTCACCCAGCCCGGCACGCGCAGCGACGCCCTGGTGCAAAGCGAGGACTATTATCCCACCCTCCTCGCCGGCCTCCGCCTCCCCCTCGCGCCCGACCAGAAATTCGACGGCACGAGCCTCATCCCCGCGTTGCAGGGCCAGCCGCTCACGCGCGACGCCGTGTTCACCTATTTCCCCCACGCTCCCGGTGTCCCCGACTGGCTCCCGCCCGCCGTCACCGTCCACCAAGGCGACTGGAAACTCATCCGCCTCTTCTTCGCCGGCGAAAACGGCGCCCACCGCTACCAGCTCTACAATCTCCGCACCGACCTCGGAGAAACGAACAACCTCGCCGCCAAGGACCCGGCCCGCGTGAAGGCCCTCGACGCCCTCATCGAAAAGTTCCTCGCCGACACCCAGGCCGTCACCCCCGTCCGCAACCCCGCCTTCAACGCCGCCGCCTACCGCCTCGCCGACGAGGGCAAACAGAAGTCCGATACGAAGCAGAAGGCCAATACCAAGAAGCAGGCGCGGCCGACGAATCCGTGAAATATCTTCTGCCCTTCCTTGCCGTTTTCGCGGTGGGCGCCTCCGCGTTTGCATCGACGCCGCCCGCCAAGCCCAATGTCCTCCTTATCGCCGTCGACGATCTCAACGACTACATCGGCCCGCTCAACCGCCACCCCGGAGTCAAGACGCCCCACCTCGACCGTCTCGCGCAACGCTCGGTCACGTTTGCCAACGCCCATTGCGCCGCGCCCGCCTGCCACCCGTCCCGCGTGGCCGTCATGACCGGCGTGCATCCCGCGACCTCCGGCATCTACCGCAACCTCTTCGGCGCTCACGGCCCGCGCTGGCGCGAAGAATCTCCCGCGCTCAAGCACGCCGTCGTTCTCTCCCAGCATTTCCGCGACCACGGCTACCGGGCCATCGGCGCCGGAAAAATTTTCCACACGCTCCAGTGGACGCCCGGCGATTCTCAAAACGATCCGACCGCATGGGACGAATATCGCGGCGACCCGCTCGACCCCATTTCTCCAGACTGGCCGCGGGCGAAATTCGAGTCCGACGCCGAAGCCGGACTCACTCCCGGCCGACCGCTGGGGCCCAATCACTATTTCGGAGCCGCACCGCTCGCAGGCACCAATGAAGAAACCGGCGATCACAAGATCGTCGATTGGGCCGCCGCCCAACTCCGCGCCCCGCAAACGAAACCTCTCTTCCTCGCCGTCGGCCTCTTCCGCCCGCACATTCCGTTTGAGGTTCCGCAAAAGTGGTTCGACCTCCATCCGCTCGCTGAGATCAAGCTGCCCGTTACCGTGGAAAACGATCTGGCCGACGCGCGCGATCACGGCCGCCGCAGTTGGCACCAATGGGTCGTGACCAATAAACAATGGGCCAAACTCGTGCAGGGCTACCTTGCCAGCATCAGCTACCTGGATTTCCAAGTCGGCCGCCTGCTCGACGCCCTCGACGCCTCGCCGCTGAGGGACAACACCGTCATCGTGCTGTGGAGCGACCACGGCTTTCACCTCGGTGAAAAAGAAAACTGGGAAAAATTCGCACTGTGGACCCAGACCACCCGCGTTCCGCTCTTCATCCACGCCCCCGGTCGTAGCCGCGACGGTCAACGCACCCAACAACCCGCGACCCTCACCGATCTTTTTCCGACGCTCTGCGAACTCGCCGGCCTCCCCATCCCGGCGCAATGCGACGGCGTTTCCCTCGTTCCCCAGCTCCGCGATCCTGCTGCACCCCGCACGCGGCTGTCCCTGACCTCCTTCAAGTTCAGCCAAGAGCCCGCCCCGTCCCACGCCGTCTCGGATCCCCGCTATCGCTTCATCCGTTACGGAGACGGCTTTGAAGAACTCTACGACCGCGAGACCGATCCGCACGAGTTCAACAACCGCGCCGCCGATCCCGCCCTCGCCGCCGTCAAGTCACGCCTCGCCCTCGGCCTCCCCGCCACCGCG
The DNA here is from genome assembly GCA_903948415.1 of uncultured Opitutia bacterium. Lineage (GTDB taxonomy): Bacteria > Verrucomicrobiota > Verrucomicrobiia > Opitutales > Opitutaceae > GAS368. Next base: position 3,142 of record CAJAYO010000814.1, read on the forward strand.
GCCCCCGACCGCATTGTTCCCGCCAACTCACCCTACAACCTGCGCCCACCCGGTGCCGCCAAAAGGAAATCCAACAAGTGAAAGCCTCCGCGCCCCAAGCCCTCCGCCTTGTTCTCATCGCGCTTTGCGCATCTTTGCTCGGAGCCCGCGCCGCGGCTCCCGCCAAGCCCAACCTTATCGTGATCTACACCGATGACCACGGCTTCGCTGACCTCGGTATCCAAGGCGTGCTCACCGACCTCCGGACGCCCCACATCGACGCCCTCGCCCGCAGCGGCGTGCTTGCGAAACACGGCTACAGCACCGCCCCCCAATGCGTGCCCTCCCGCGCCGGCCTGATGATCGGAAAA
>CAJAYO010000815.1 GCA_903948415.1 uncultured Opitutia bacterium
AAATCCCATTCCCGGGGTAAACGGCCGGCCGGGGACCACGTAGGCGAGAAGGGATGAGTCGTATAGGATGTCGCAATGGCAACCATTGCGACGGAGTTACTGGAGGCGAAACAAGATGAACGCGGCCGGCGGATAACGCCGGCGGCCGAACGTGAGGCGCTGGTGCGGGCGTATCCCGAAAGTGGGCTCACGCAGAAGGCGTTCGCGAAAAAGGAGGGGGTCAAGTACTCGACCTTCGTTTCGTGGGTGCAGGCGCAGCGGCGGCAGAGACCGAGGCCAAAGGTCGGATTTACGGAGCTGACGTTGCCGCGGGCGGTGTCCGGAGTGGCGCCGCTGGAGGTGCAATTGGCGGATGGGACCGTTATCCGTGGCAGCCACGTCGAGGAGGTCGCACGGTTGCTGCAACTGATCCGATGCTGACGTTCCCGTCGGGGTTGCGGATTTACCTGGCCGTAGAGCCGGTGGACATGCGCAAACAGTTTAACGGGCTCTGGAGTTTAGCCGAAGAGAAGCTCCAGGAAAACCCGCGGGGCGGCGCGGTGTTCGTCTTCGTGAACAAGGACCGCGACCGCTTGAAGATGCTGTATTTTGACGGCACGGGTCCGTGGGTGTTTGCGAAGCGGTTGGAAAAAGGCCGGTTCACCTGGCCGGTGGGCAGTGACCGCACGAAGCTGTCATTGGCGCCGGAGGCGTTGACGATGCTCTTGGCGGGCATCGATCTGCGGAACGGCTGCAGAAAAGCTTGGTATGAAAGGGATTAGCTCTGGATTGGCATGCGCTATGCTATTGCCAGGCAATAATATAGCGTATCATGCCGCCCGCCGAAAAACTCTACGCCAAGGTCCTTTCGCTCGAAGCGGAAGTGACCGATCTGCGGGCGCAGGTGGCGTGGTTCCAACGCCAGCTGTTTGCCGGCGGTCGGAGCGAAAAACTGCCGACAGAATCGCCCGGGCAAACCAAACTTGGGCTGCCTGAGTTGCCGGAACGGGAAGCGACGACCCAGACGGTCAATTACGAGCGCCGGGCGCCGGCGCCGGAGAAACGGCCGATGCCGGCGGAGGTTTTTGCCAAGCTGCCGGTGCTGGAGACGGTCGAACTGATCCCCACGGAAGTGCAGGCCGAGCCGGAAGCCTTTGAAAAGATCGGAGAGGAGCGCACCTTCGAGGTAGAAATCATCGGGCCGAAACTGGTGAAGCGTGAGTTCGTGCGGCCCAAGTTTCGGCGGAAGGCTGAACGGGAGACGGCGCCGGTGATCGCACCGGCGGTGCCGCGGCCGGCGACCGGCGGCTACGCTTCGGCGGGGCTGATCGCGTATGTCGTCGTCTCCAAATACCAGCATCACCTGCCGCTTTACCGAATCGAGGCGATGTCGGCGCAGTGGGGTGCGGCCCTGAACCGCAAGACGATGGTGGACTGGGTGAGAGTCGCGGCCGACTGGGCGGAGCCGATTTACAAGCTGATGCACGCCGAGTTGCTGCGGGGCCATTATGTCCAATGCGACGAGACCCCGGTAAAGTTTATCGATCCGGACGAAAAAAGCCGGGGCACGACCCAAGGGTATCTGTGGGTGGTGAGTGCCCCGGGCGGCGACGTCGTGTTCGATTGGCGGCTGAGCCGTCGGCATGGAGAACTGACCACTCTTCTGAACGACAATTACACCGGGTTGCTGCAATCCGACGGCTATCAGGCGTATGACGCATATGCGCGTTCGCACCCGGCGGTCGTCTGGCTTGGCTGCTGGGCCCACGCCCGGCGCCGGTTCTTCGAGGCCCAGCAGGAACATCCCCGGATGGCGAAGGCGGCGTTGCGCTTGATCGGCCGCATGTATCTGCGGGAGCGAGTTTGGGACGAACAGCAACTGACGCCGGCCGAGCGGTCCAAGGCTCGGGCCGAGCCAGAGGGCCTCGGCCGCACCTTGGTCAGTCTGAAGCGCCTCGCCCTGCGGGCGCGGCAGCGGGTATTGCCGAAGTCGACGCTCGGCAAAGCCTGCGATTACCTGCTCAGCCAATGGGCACCGCTCAGCGCCCATCTGCATCACGGCGAAAGTCGCCTCGACAATAACCTGGTCGAAAACGCGATCCGGCCCTCGTGCATCGGAAAAAAGAACTGGCTGTTTATCGGGCACCCCGATGCCGGCCAACGCTCCGCCATCCTCTACTCGCTGATTGTCTCGTGCCAGCGTCACGGCAAAGACCCGCTGGCCTATATGAAGGACATCCTCGCTCGCCTGCCGCGGATGACCAATCGCGACGACCTCCGCGCTCTCACGCCGCGGTTGTGGCAGCCTGCTGCGCTGTAGTCCGATCTGGTTGGTAACCACTGCGACCATCGTAGTGCTTACCATTGCGATCTCCCATTGGTTATTATCAAGACCTCACCCGGGGGCACCCGGTCGGCCGTTTACAGTTCAGGCCCACCTACGGTCTTTTGGCGCCGCGATTCGCAGCGAAAGGAAGCGGCTGAACCTGTCACAAGAAGATTTCGCCGAAGTTTGCGAATTACATCGAACCTATATCGGCCAAGTCGAACGAGGAGAAAAAAACGTCTATTCTTAGTCTGAATCATTTCTTTCCCCACGCCGCTAGGTCGGTTCTGTGACCGCGTATCTGGTCAAACGCTGTGAAGCCGATCAGCTGACCGACCGAAGTAGGAAAACAATGCAGGAGCATCGAATTCCAGACCTTTAGGAAAGGATTGATGTCTCCGTATTTTGGCAACGCATCCCACACTTTCTCGTCGCCTCCAAACTTCTTGTCGACGAATTGATGCGGCGCGTAGGTGACAATCCCGCTGTAGGAAAGACAGGATATTGATTCGAGGTGCAAGACATCGAGCTCTGTAACCTCGATGTCCACTAGCGGAGAAACTGCGTCGAAAAAGGCTTTCGCTCGA
>CAJAYO010000816.1 GCA_903948415.1 uncultured Opitutia bacterium
ATCAAGGCCATCATCGGGCTGCGTCCGACGCCGGAAGACGAACAGCAGGGCCTCGACCTCAGCGACCACGGAGAAGAAGGCTACATTTACGAATCCAAGTCGTAAGACTCGCCGGCTCTTCCTCGGCCCTTCTCCTTTCAACCCGCCTTCCGAGGCGGGTTGTTTGCTTTTCGGGCCCGAGGCGGGGCGGCTGGCGGCCAACCGGCTTGCGTCCGCGGCGCCGCGGTTGTCCGATTTGCCCCGTCGCATGGTTGCCGTCTTCGCCAGCAGTTGCTCCCCGCTTGCCGGGTGGATCCGCGTCCTCGCCTCTTTGGGGTGGGCGACCGTGCCGTGGGGGGGAAATACCTGCAACTTTGCCGCGACGCCCGGGGTACTGGAGCCAAACGATGAAACTCCCGTGCAAACTTCACCCTCGGGGCTGATCCCTCCGGCCGACTTCACGACGTTTATGCGCGCTTACCAGGACATGGTTTTCTCCACCGCCGCCCGTCTCACCGGCAACGAGGCGCAGGCGGAGGATATCTCCCAGGAGGTCTTCCTGAGGGCGCACGCCCACTTCGAGAACCTTCGCACCAGCCCGACCGCGGGCGGTTGGCTCAAAACCGTCGCCACCAACCTCTCGCTCAACCACCTTTCCCGTTACCGCAACCGGTGGAAGTTTTTCTCCGAGTTCAAACGCGCCGATGCCGACAGCGACGCACCCGAGGTCGAGTTTGCCGCGCCCGACACGTTTTTTTTGGGAGTCGACGCCGATGAGCGCCGCGAGTGGGTCGAACGCGCCCTCGAAGACCTTCCGCCGCACCAACGCGTGCCCCTCGTGCTCTATCACTTCGAAGACCTGCCCTACGACGAGATCGCCAAGAAACTGGGCGTCTCCCTCGCCAAGGTGAAGACCGACATCCTCCGCGCGCGCGCCGCGCTGGCCAAGATCCTCCAGCGCGGCGGCACCGCGCACGAAACCCTCGAACGCTGAACGCGCCATGAACCCCTCGTCCCACCACGACCCCGAGAAACTGGAGCGCGCCATCCACGCGACCCTGCGCGCCCTGCCCCCGCGCCGCGCCCCCCGCACGCTGGAGGCGCGCGTCCTGGCGGAACTTGAGCGCCGCGCCGCCCTGCCGTGGTGGCGCCAGAGCTTCGCCCACTGGCCCCTGGCCGCCCGCGCCGTGTTTCTCCTCGCCTCGGTCGCACTCGTGAAACTCACCCTCATGGCCGCGGTTGGGGTGATGGCCGGCTTCGATTCGGGCGCGTTTGTCGCCGCCTTTTCCACCCCCGTTTCCTGGGCTCAGACCGGCGTCGCCCTGGTGCGCGGGATCGCCGACTTTTTTGCCATCCTTTTCCGCAGCATCCCGCCTGTCTGGCTCTACGGCACCGTGGCCTTCGTGGCCGCGATGTATGCTGCGCTCGTCGGTCTCGGCGCCGCCGCCTACCGCACGCTCTACGTGAGCCGCTAAACCCGAACCCGCCCGCTCCCATGCACTCTCCCGCTCTTCCCGTCATGAAACCGTCCGTCCGCTCCCTGTTCGTCGGCGTCGCCGTCGCATTTTTCTTCACCCTGACCCTCGTCGCCCTTGCCCAGGAGAAACCGGCCCCGGCCACGCCGGAGACGCCCCCGGTGGTCGCCACGCCCACCCCGCCGTCCGCCGTCGCGCCGGCGGTGGAGCCCGCACCCGCGCCGGCGACCGAACGCGCCCTGCGCCGAATCGACGGGGCGGTCGAAGAACCCGCGTCGGATTCGCCCGCCGCGCCGACCAAGGCCAAGAAAACCCGCGCCCCGCAAACCAAGGAGCGGGCCGAAGCGTTGAAGCAACGCGCCGCCGAGCGGGCCGCGCGGGCCGAAGCCCGCACGGGCGAGGCGGTCGTCAACGTGTTTGCCGACTCCGTGCTGGAGAAAGACAAAAAGGCCGATGCGGTGGTCGCGGTGTTCGGCAATGCCACCGCCGAGGGCGACGTGGTCGATGCCG
>CAJAYO010000817.1 GCA_903948415.1 uncultured Opitutia bacterium
CGGCGTGGCCTTTAACACCCTCACGACCGTCCACCGGAAAAATTCCGCCCACCCGCTCGAGGTCTACCGTTTCCTCCGGGAAATCGGTTCGGGCTCTATCCAGTTTATCCCGATCGTGGAACGCAACGCGGCGACCACCTCGGAGGAGGCGTTGTGGCTCGCACCGCCGCCCGACCACGAGGAGGCCGCGGCCCTCGATGCCCAGGTCACGCCGTGGAGCGTGCGGCCCGCCGAGTATGGCGATTTCCTCAGCCGGATTTTCGACGAATGGGTGCAACACGACGTGGGCCGGGTTTTCGTGCAGCATTTCGACGCCGCGCTGGCCAACTGGATGGGGCAGCCTGCGGGCATCTGTGTCTTCTCCGCCAACTGCGGGCGCGCCCTCGCCGTCGAGCACAACGGCGACGTCTACAGCTGCGACCACTACGTCTACCCGCGCTACAAGCTCGGCAACCTGCTCAACGCCTCCCTCGCCTCGCTGGTGGATTCGCCGACCCAGCGCGCGTTCGGCCAGGCCAAGTCGGCCACCCTGCCCCGCGCCTGCCGCGAGTGCCCCGTGCAATTCGCGTGTCACGGCGAGTGCCCGAAGCACCGCTTCCTGCGCACGCCCGACGGCGAACCCGGGCTCAACTACCTGTGCGCCGGCTACAAGAAATTCTTTCTGCACGTGGATTCGCCGATGCGCACGATGGCCGCGTTGATCGCCACGCGTCAGCCGCCCGCCAAGATCATGCAGCTTCCCCGCGCAAAATGGGTGCCGGCCCGCCTCAAGCGAAAATCTCCGGCGGCGCCGTTCTGATTTTCGCCGGGCCGCCCGGCCGGTCCCCGCCCCGCTTCACTTCCCGCCCGCCGCGGTCCGGGCCCGCTGAAATTCCGGATGGTCCGGCGGCGGCGTGCGCAGGTAACGTTCCGTGCACTGGTCGATCACGACCGTCGGCCGCTCCCTCGCCGCGATGTCCGCCACCATCGCGTAGTCGGCCAGATTGGTCTCCCCGGCCCAGCTCCACAGGCTGACAAAACGCTGGAAATTCAAGATCAACGGCGACTGCGAGTTCACGTCGCCCGGCTGACCGCCGACGCGGAAAAACGAATCGCACAACATCACCGCGCGGCCCACCCCGGAGGTCCGCTCAAACGCCAGCGGCACCGCCCACGGGCCCACCGTCTTCCAGACCGGAAAATCGCTGAGCGGCGTCGGCACCGCGCGCAGATCCGGCGGAAAGGTCAGGCGCAGCTGCGAAACGGGCTCCAGCGGCCAGCGGCCTTTCATCGTGAGCAGGCCGATGCAATCGCCTTCGCGCACCACGTATTCGTGTTTCATCCACGCCGCCTCATCCCGCTGGCCGGCGGGCACGCCGAGCTCCCCGAGCCGGGCCAAAATCGCCGCGCTGGCGACCGTCAGTCCCTCGGCGTTCCAATGGCTGTCCGTCGGCCAGTAAACCGTCTGCTGCGCCTTGGCGGCAAACAGCGCCGCCCGCAAATCGAGCACCGGCACCGGCGACCGCTGGTCGCGCAGATGTCCGACCACTTGGTCCAGTTTCCCGGGCCGCGCCTGCGACCGCAAAAACGCCGGCAACCGCTCCGGATAAATCGTCGTTTTGTTCGGGACCAGCACGAGCAGGTATTCGGCGCCGCGTTCGCGCCACCAGGCGCGCCGTCCTTCCACCGCGCGCCGCCACTGCGCCAGTTCCGCGTCGCTCAGCCGGTCGCGCCCCAGCAGATCCTCCACGGTCCTCTCGCCGCTGTAGAACAGCCAGTCGTCCCGCCCGACGACGACGCGCGCGGACGGTTCGCCGAGCCAGCGGTGCCGCACGATCCCATACCACTGCACGACGCGCGTCCGCGACGGAAAGTGGTCGCCCAGCCACGACTCGAATGCCGCCGGCCATTTCTCAAACTTCGTCGCGCGCCAGTCCGGCCACTTTGCCAGCGGACGCATTTCCTGCACGTTCGCCAACTCCGGCACCCGAAACGCCCACGCGAGGAGCGGCGCGCACAGCAAGACCACCATCCCCGCGAAGACCGCGAGCGACCAGACGGACGCAGACTTGGGTGCGGGCGGCGTCATGGTCAAAAGCGGTAATAGATAAACGGATTGTGCGTGCCCGCGCCCACCAGGAGCAGACACAGCAGCAACACCGCCAACGCAAAGCCGGCCTCACCGACCCCCAGCGCTCGGTCGGCGAGCGTCCACCGGGCCGTGCGCGTCCGCAGCGCCGGCCACCACGGCGCGCACAGCAGCACGCCGGCCGCCGACGCATACAACACGCCCGTCGTCACCACGTTCGCTGGAATCGCCGTGAGCCCGCCCGACGCGGTCAGGCCCGCCATCGATCGGAAATAGCCGAGCGTCTGCGCCCAGGTTTCACAGCGAAAAATCACCCAGCTCAGCAACACCGCGACGAGCGTGTAGCCGTGGGCGAACGGCCGCAGCCAGCCGGGTGCGCGCTCCGTCACCGGCTCCAGCACGCGTTCCGCGGCGAGAAACAGCCCGTGAAACAGGCCCCACGCCAGGAAATTCCAACTCGCCCCGTGCCACAGTCCGCACAGCGCGAACACCGCCAGCAGATTCAGCGCCGTGCGCAGCGCCCCGTGGCGGTTGCCGCCGAGCGGAATGTAGAGGTAGTCGCGGAAAAACCGGGACAGCGTCATGTGCCAGCGCCGCCAAAAATCCCGCATCGAGCCCGCCGCGTAGGGATGGTTGAAATTTTCCGGAAACCGAAAGCCAAACATCCGGCCGAGCCCCACCGCCATGTCGGAGTAACCCGAGAAATCGAAAAAAATCTGGAGCGCATAGGCGGTCACCCCCACCCACGCCGCCGCCGCGGAACGCCCGGCCTCGGGCAGCGCAAAAATCGCATCGGCCAGCACCGCCACCTGGTTGGCGATCAGCACCTTTTTGCCCAGCCCCACGATGAACCGGCGCGCGCCTTCCACCAGATCCTCGCGCCCGACGCGCCGCTGCACGAATTGCCCGGCGACCTCCGAGTAGCGCACGATCGGTCCCGCCACCAATTGCGGAAACAACGTCGAGTAGCACAAGAAATCACGCAGGCTCCGGCATGGCGCGACCTTCCCGCGCCACACATCGACGACGTAGCTGATGCCGTGAAACGTGTAGAAACTGATCCCCAGCGGCAGTACGACGCCCGCCCACTTCAGATCCGCGCCGAAGCCGTGCCCGAGCGCGGCGTTGAGGCGGTTCGCCAGTTCCACCGCCAGCCCGCTGTACTTGAACCACGCGAGCAGGACGAGATTCGCCGTGACCACCCCGATGAGCGCGGCGCGGCGTCCCGCCCGTCCCGGCTCGCACCAAAGTCCGCCCGCATAGTTGAGCAGGCAGGACGCCACCATCACCCACACGAGATAAACCTCGCCCCAGGCGTAAAACACCATGCTCGCGACGAGCAGCCACGTGTTGGCCAGTCCGAGCACCCAACCCGCCCCGGCACGACGGTTCGCCCACGCCTGCAACGGCAGGCCGACGGCCATCACCAGAGGGAGAAAAAAGAAGAGAAAGATGACCGACGAGAAAACCACTCCGGCCGATTAACGGAAGCACCCCCGCCCGGAACAATCCAATTCTTCAACGCCGTCGCGCCACCGCCGCCCCAAACCCGAAGACGAGCCCCGCGCCAAAGCCCGCCAGATGCGCGCCGAGATCCACCCGCGCCCCGCCCGCGCCATACAGCGCCAGCACACTCAACCCCGAACCGAGCGCGCCAAACATCGCCCGCCCCCGCTCCCGCCGGTCCGCGCCGGCCAGCACTCGCAGCATGTGCCCGGTCAACAGGCCCAGCCCGGCAAAGATCGCCGTCGACGCCCCCAGCGAATGGTAAGGGCCCGGGTAGGCCAGCCCCGCCACCGCGAGATTTCCCACGAGCGCCGCGGCGGCGACCAGCAGCCACCCGGCCGCACGGCCGAGGGTTTTCACCACCGCGGTAAACAACAAAATTCCGCCGAGCGCATTCGAGATCACATGGGCCCCGTCCGCATGGAGAAACAGCGCCGTCGCCACCCGCCACCCTTCGCCGCCGTCAAAAATGGCCACCGTATCCAGCGCACCGCGCGCGGTCCACTCCGGCCGCGTGCCCTGCAGATGAAAGATCACCAGCACCGCGAGCGCCCAGCCCAACGGCGTGATCACATCCGTGCCATACGTCGGCCCCGGCGGCAGCGGACGCGGCGGCCAGTCGACGCTCTCGCGATCAAAGCGCCGCAACTGGTCGCCCACAAACCCCGCGACGTCCGCCTCCACCAGCAGCCGATGCCCCGCGGTCGACGCCACGAGCCAATACGGCCGACCGAGCGCGAGCACCACGAGCCCGTGGTCAAAAGCTTCCCGGGTCGTCGCGTAGCACCCCGCCTCCACCAAGTCGGCGGGAAGCTCGTCGTCGAGGGCGGGCGCGGCCGGCTCAAGCTCAGGCATGGCCGCGACCGTAGCCATCCGCCGCGAAAGCGCCACCGCGCCGTGCACGATTCCCGCCGCCGCCGCGGGCCCGCCTACGGTGCGGCCACCGCACGCGTCAGCCGATCCACCACGAGCGCGTTCAACCTCGCCCCATCGACGTCGAACACGACGCTGACGTCGCGCTCGCCCAGTCCCGGACCTTTGCCCGCCGCCCAGCTCAGCGTGTTCCCGTAGCCGGCGCCGCTGTCGGTATCGACATCGACGGCAACCACCTCGCGCCGCGTCGCGATCGACGGATCCAGCCACACCGCCGCGGCCAATTCGTCCCACAACGGAAAACTCTCCGCATACTTCGCCACATAGCGCGCCAGCGCAGTGTCCGCCGCGGCCACGCGTGCGATCATCTCCGCGGTGAACAGCGTCTTCGTCGAGGGATCGACCGGGACCTGGGTGAGGCTCCGCCAAGGGGCGCGCAGCGTGATCTTGGCCGCCTCCGGGTCCCAGCGAAAATTAAACTCCAGGCGGGGCGTGAACATGTACTCGAGCGCAAA
>CAJAYO010000818.1 GCA_903948415.1 uncultured Opitutia bacterium
AAGACGGAGAAATTGCAGACGTATTGGTCGGCGAGGAGCTTGTTGAGATCGTGGAGTTCCTCGGGCTGGTAACCGGAGTCGCGGCCCTCCTGCGCGATCTGTTCGCAGATCTGCCAGTAGATCGATTCGGCGGCGGCGCGGTTTTCGAGGTCGAGGTAGCCGAGATTGAAGAGCGAGAAGGATTCCTCTTTTTTCTGCAGGGCGTCGTGGAAACGTTCGAGGCGGCCGAGCTTGCCCTTGTTCTTGAGCATGACCTCGAGGTCGGTCACGACCTTGTGTTTCACCTTGGGCTGATGCTGCTGGCCGAGGGACTCGTGTTTGTTGATTCGCTCGAAGACCTCGACGACGAGAAGGGAGTGGGGGGCGACGATCGCGCGGCCGGATTCGCTGACGATATCGGGCACAGCGACGCCCGAGGAGGTGCAGATGTCGCGGATGTTGGATACGACGTCCCGGGCGTATTCCTCCATCGAGTAGTTCATCGAGCTTTCAAAGTTCGTGCGAGAGCCGTCGTAGTCGATCCCGAGGCCGCCGCCGACGTCGAGGTAACCCATCGGGAAGCCCATCTTGTCGAGCTGGCAGTAGAACCGCGTGGCCTCGATGACGGCGTTCTTGATGGTGATGATATTCGGCACCTGCGAGCCGATGTGAAAGTGGACGAGGCGGAGGCAGGACTGGAGTTTGGCCTCGCGGAGTTTTTCGCAGGCGAAGAGGATTTCGGCGGTGTTGAGGCCGAACTTGGCGTTGTCGCCGGTGGACATGGCCCACTTGCCCTCGCCGCGGGTGAGGAGCTTGGCGCGGAAGCCGATCATGGGCTTCACGCCGACCTCCTGGGAGATCTTGATGATGTCGTCGACCTCGGCGAGTTGCTCGACGACGAGGATGATTTTCTTGCCGAGTTTGCGGCCGAGGAGGGCGAGGCGGATGTAGTCGTGGTCCTTGTAGCCGTTGCAGATGATGAGGCGCTGGGTGCCCTCGTGCATCGCGAGGGCGATCATGAGCTCGGGCTTCGATCCAGCCTCGAGGCCGTAGTTAAAATCCTTGCCGGCGGAGACGATCTCGTCGACGACCTCGCGGAGCTGGTTGACCTTGATCGGGAAGACGCCGCGATAGCAGCCTTTGTAGCTCTCTTCCTTGATGGCCTTGGCGAAACAGGCGTTGATCTGGACCACCCGGTGGCGGAGGAGGTCTTGAAAGCGGATGACCAGGGGGGCCTTGAGGCCCATGCCGACCGCCTCGCTGATCACATCGAGGACGCGGATGCCGCGACCGTCGGCCAGCGGCTGGACCTGGACGAAGCCGCCGTCGTCCACCGAGATATGGCCGGAGCCCCAGCGCTTAAAACCGTAGTGTTCTTCGGACTTGGCGACCGACCAGGCGGAGGATGATTTGTTTTTCAACGAGGTGCGAGGGAGACGGGGGAGTTATGGCTTGCTTTCGAGAGTGCGTAATCAGTTAGATGCATGTTTTCTTTTTTCAAATCAAGTAACACGCAATGATGAAAATGTCCTCAATGATGTCCGCTCCCGAATTTCTTGCCCAGACCGCCGCCCCGGCGGCCGGACCTGGCGGTGGTGCGGGGTGGCAGATTCTGGTTTTTTACGCCCTGATCGCCGGCGGATTTTATTTTCTGTTCATCGCGCCGCAGCGCAAGAAGCAGAAGGCCCTCGAGAAAATGCTTTCGGAGTTAAAATCCGGTGACGAGGTTATCACGACCGGAGGAATCTTCGGTGTGATCGCGAACGTGAAGGACGACCGTTTTGTCGTCCGCATCGCCGACAATACGAAGATCGAGGTCGGCAAAGGCTTCATCCAGTCCGTCACGAAGAAGCAGGACGCGCCCGAGAAGAAATAAATTTCGCGCGGCGTGTCGCGCCACCCGGCCGGACCGGCCGGGGCTGACGCGTGATGCGTCGGCCCATCCCTCTTAAACAAACCCAAACGAACCATGCTTAAACGTCACCTCTGGAAGATCGTCTTCTCCCTCGCCATCGCGGCGTGGGGAATTTCCGAACTCCTCCCCCTGCAAGATGCCCCTTCCTTCGCGCAGTTCGCGAAGGAGCAAGCCACGGCCAAGCCTGCGGATTTTGCCAAAATCGTCGATGAGGCGTCAGCCCGGAAAAAGGCCGGTACCGCCGCCAGCGAGTTCGTGGCCCTCAAGCAGATCGGCAAAGAGAAGAAAATCGATCTTTCGCAGTATTTTCCGGATGTTCGTCTTGAGGCGACCCTCAAGAATATCGAGAAGCGCAACAATATCCTGCTGAATGAACTCCTGCGTCGCTCGAAGGCGCGCCTGCAGTTGGGGCTCGACCTCGCCGGCGGTGTCGCGGTGACGCTCGAAGTCGACGAGAAATCCCTCAAGCCCGAAAATGAGGAAGACCAAAAAACCAAGATCACCAAAGCGATCGAGATTATCCATAACCGTATCGACGCGTTTGGGGTGTCGGAGCCGATCATTCGTGCGGTCGGGGCCAACCGAATCGAAATTCAGATGCCGGGCCTCAACACCAAGGACGATCCGGGCGTGCTCGACGCCATCAAGAAGCCGGCCCGGCTGGATTTTCGAGTGGTCAACCCCAGCGTAAGTCCTGGATCGGGCGTTGAAACGCCGGCCGGCTATGAAATTTTGACGCTGGAAGACGAAGGGCGTAACGGTGAAATTTTCACCGAGGAGTTGTTTGTCCGCCGTATTCCCGAGATGTCCGGGGACAAGATTTCCCAGTCAAGCGCGCGGCCGGACATTTACGGCAAGCCCGAGGTCGTGATGAATTTTACCAAGGAAGGTCGCACCCGCTTTGCGGAAGTGACGCGGGCGATCGCGGATGGTGGCCAGCAATCCGGGCGCGTAGGTCGCCTCGCGATTGTCCTCGACGGCAAACTTTATTCCGCGCCCACGGTCAAGCAGGAGATCGACAGCGAGTCCGCCCAGATCAGTGGCGGCAATATGTCGGACCGTGAAGCCATCCAGCTCGCGAACGTGCTCAACAACCCACTCGCGGTCCAACTCGTGGTCAAAGAACAATACGAAGTCGGTCCGTCGCTCGCCAAGGACGCGGTCGATAGCGGCGTTCGTTCGGCGATCATCGGTACCGCGCTCGTCGCGGCGTTTATGATCACGTTTTATACGACGGGCGGACTGGTCGCGGTGGCTACCCTGGCGATCAACATCCTGATCATCCTCGGCGTCATGGCCAGCTTCGGGGCGACGATGACCCTCCCGGGCCTCGCCGGTATCGTTTTGACGATCGGTATGGCGGTCGATGCCAACATCCTGATCTTCGAGCGCATGCGCGAAGAACTCGCGGCCGGCAAGAGCCTGGCTGCGGCCAACGAGAGCGGGTATTACAAAGCGCTCTGGACCATTCTCGATGCCCACGCGGTGCAGCTCATCATTTGCGCCATCATGATCTGGCTCGGCCAAGGCCCGATCAAGGGCTTCGGTGTGACTCTGGCGATCGGTGTTATTTCGACCCTTTGCTCGGTGCTGATCACCGCTCACCTCATCATGGAGATGCTCATCGAGTCCGGCTGGATGAAGAAGCTCACGATGAACCACCTGTTGAAGCACATTAATGTGGATTTCATCAAATGGGGTAAGCCTGCGTTCATCGGCTCTTGGCTGGTGGTGCTGCTCGGGGTGGGCGTCGTCGTCTACAAGGGCAACGACATTTACGGCATCGATTTCGCCGGCGGCGACGAGATCAGGGTTGGCTTCAAGGAGAAGATTGACTCGGGCAAGATCCGGGAAATCGCCAAGGCGAACGGCATGCCGGCGGTCAACGTGACCTACGTGAGCGCCATCGGCAGTGGCACCGAAACGCTGAAGATCGAGACACCGGAGGGTAAGTCGGGAGTGCTTCTGGTCGCTCTCCAGAAAGCCTATCCGGCCTCCGCGCTCGAGAAGATCGGTGAAAATCGGATCGGGGCGTCGATCGGCCGGGAAATCCAATGGAACGCGCTCAAGGCCGTCGGGGTTTCGATGCTGGTCATTCTGCTCTACATCGCCTTCCGCTTCGAGTTCGGGTTCGGCGTCGGCGCCATGTTCTCCACGTTCCACGACGTGCTGATGACGATCGGCATCTTTGTGCTGTTCGGTCACCAATTCTCGGCGCCGATGGTCGCGGCGATCCTGTGTATCGTCGGTTACTCGATGAACGAAACGGTCGTCGTGTTCGACCGCATCCGCGAGGAGCTCAAGCTCAACCCGACCGGTTCGCTGCGGGACATCATCAATCTGGCGATCAACAAGGTCTTCGCCCGCACGATCATGACGGCCTCGACGACGTTCCTGGCGGCGCTCGCGCTGTTTGTCTTTGGCGGCGGCGTGCTCGCGGACATTTCGTTTACGTTCCTGGTCGGCATTGTGACCTCGACCTTCTCCGCGATCTTCATCGCGGCGCAGGTGTTCTACTGGTGGCACAAGGGCGACCGGAAGCATGTCGAGGCGCATCAGGATGTCGCCCCGACCTACGAGTGGCAGGGTTCCAGCAAGGCATCGGAGTAAGGCGAAAGGTGGGTGGGCGGCGCCCCTCAGGAGCCGCCGCCCGGGTGCCCGTCCGAACGACGGTGCCCGGGCTTCGCCATCCACCGCTCAGCCCACGCCATGCGCTGGACTCATACGCCGCCGCCGGCCGAAGAGGTCGAGGCGCTCAGCCAAGGCGCCGGCGTCAGCCGCGTGCTCGCGGAGCTGTTGCATCGGGCGGGCCAACGCGATGCCGGGGCGGCCGCCGCGTTTTTGCAGCCGGCCCTCGCGTCGATCAACGACCCGTTTCTTCTGCGCAATCTGCAGGCGGGCGCGACGCGGCTGCGGGCGGCGATCGCGAACCGCGAGGAAGTGGTGGTGCTTGGCGACTACGATGTCGACGGCGTGAGCAGCACGGCGTTGCTCGTGATGATCCTCCGCCGCTTTGGGCTCAGTCCGCGGTTTGTGGTGCCGCGCCGCTCGGCGGACGGCTATGGACTGTCGCGCAGCGCGATCGACCGGGCGCTGGAGGCGGGCAAACCGCATTTGTTCATCGCGCTCGATTGCGGCACGAACTCCCACGAGGAGGCGGCCTACCTGCGCGCGCAGGGGATCGACGTGATGGTGATCGACCATCATCGGTCCCGGGAACGCGTGCTGTCGGACGGCATTTTGATCAACCCGCATGTGGAAGCGGACGAGACCAACGGCGATGCGGCGTGGCGCCACCTCTGCACGGTGGGGCTCGTGTTCAAGCTCTGTCACGGGTTGTTGAAGCAGTTGCGCTCCGAAAACAACCCGATCGCATTTCAGATCAAGCTGCGCGACCACTTGGATCTCGTGGCGCTGGGCACCGTGGCCGACCTGGTGCCGTTGCTGGGCGAAAACCGGATTCTGGCGCGGCACGGTTTGCGCATTTTGCAGGACACCCACCGGCCGGGTCTGCGGGCGCTCATGGACGTGGCGGGGGTGCGGCCCGCGCAAGGACTCACGCCGACGGATATTTCGTTTCGGCTCGGGCCGCGCATCAATGCCAGCGGCCGGCTGGCCGACGCGGCGCTTTCCGTCGAGCTGCTGATCAGCGACGACAAACAGTTTTGCACGGACACCGCGGAGCAGTTGGACACGTTCAACCGGGAGCGACAGGACATCGAACGGGGCATCACGGAGGAGGCGGAGCGTCTGATCGAGACGGAGTTTTCCGCGTTGCCGGGCATCGTGTTGTTTCATGAGGACTGGCACCCGGGAGTCGTCGGTATCGTGGCCGGACGGGTGACGCGGAAATACAACCGCCCGTGCATCGTGCTCGGCAACGAGGGCGACATGGCCAAGGGCTCCGGGCGCAGCGTCGACGGCGTAAACCTGGTCGAGGTCCTGGGGACGTGTTGCGAGAATCTCACGAGTTGGGGCGGCCATCCGATGGCGGTGGGGATTTCGCTGCCGAAGGTTCATTTGGATACGTTCCGGGCGCAGTTCGCCGGGGCGGTGCGGGCGCACGCGGGCGGCGACATCACCGAGGCACGGCTGGATTTGGCGGCCTGGCTGATGCCCGAGCAGATCAACGAGCGGCTGATGGAAGAACTCGATTCGC
>CAJAYO010000819.1 GCA_903948415.1 uncultured Opitutia bacterium
CCGTGGAACAACGCGGGCAGGGGGCGCCGCAGGCCGATGAGATAGTAACCGCCGTCGGCAGCCGGCCCGAGCACCGCATCGACTTCGGCGAGAGCGGCGAACGCCGCGGAAAGGTGCGCGGCGGTGAGTTCCGGGCAATCGCCGCCGATCACGACCACGGACTCCGCGCCCTCGGCGAAAGCGGCCGCGATCGCGCGCTCCATGCGCCGGCCGAGATCGCCGTCGCCCTGTTCGCGCAGCATCACCGCCCGACCGAGCCAGGCGCGCGCGGCGGCCTCCTCCGGCGCGCCGGCGACGCGGGCCTCGACCGTAACCGGAAACGGGTTACGGGCAGAAAACTCGGCGGTCGCCGCCAGCGTGTGGGCGACGAGGGCGCGGTGGAGGGCGCAGGCCCGGTGCTCGCCGAGCGCGGGGACGAGACGGGTTTTCACCGTGCCGGGTCGCGGATATTTGAGCATCACGATGACCCGGCGGCTGGCGGTCGGAACTTGGGCATCCACGTCGACGACGCAGACCACGGACGGCTTCGAGTGCAACCCTGCGTCGGCGGGACCGGCCGGCGGTCAGAAAATCCGGAGCACCAGCGAGGGGAAGAGTCCCAGCAGGACGAGAAGGAGGGCGGTGAAGACGAGGACGATGGCGGCGTCGGCGGGCACCGGAACGGGGGCCGAGGCGGTGTCGGCCGGGGCGGCCACGAGCGCCTGCTTGAGCATCACGAGGTAGTAGTAGAGCGCCACGGCGCTGAGGGCGATGGCGAGCAGCGCGAGCCAGCCGGCGGGACCGGCGAGGCCGCCGAGTTTCAAGGCGGCGGCGAAGACGGTGAATTTGCCGAAAAATCCGGCGAGCGGCGGAATGCCGGCGAGCGAGAGCAGGTAGACGGCGAAGCAGCCTGCGAGCAGCGGCGAGCGCCGGTAGAGGCCGGCGAGGTCGGTGATTTTCTGGCAGCGGCCGGCGCGTTCCACGACGGCGATGACGGCGAAGGCGCCGACGGTCGCGAGGCCGTAGGTGAACACGTAGTAGAAGAGCGGGCCGAGACCGGCGTCGCCCGCGACGATCACGCCGAGGAGCATCACGCCGGCGTGGGCGATGGCGGAGTAGGCGAGGAGGCGGCGGACGTTGGACTGGGCGAGGGCGGCGAAATTGCCGAGCAGAAGCGAGGCGGCGGAGAGGCACGCCACGATGGGCAGCCAGCCGGGCGAGCCGACGGCGGTCGAGACGCTGCCGGCGGCCGGACCGAAGCCGGGCCAGAGGAGGCGGACGAAGAGGGTGAAGCCGGCGAGTTTCGAGGCGGAGGCGATGAGGGCGGACGAGACGACGGGCGCGCCCTCGTAGACATCGGGGGCCCAGAGGTGGAAGGGCGCGGCGGCGGCTTTGAAGCCGAAGGCGACGAGCACCATGACGAGGGCGAGCGAGAGGAGCGGGCTCTGGCCCTGGCGGGCGAGCTGGTCGGCGATCGGGTGGAGTTCGATCGAGCCGGTGAGGCCGTAGATGAGGCTGAAGCCGAAGAGGAGAAACGCGGCTGACATGCCGCCGAAGAGAAAATATTTCAGCGCGGCTTCGGCGGACTCGGGACGGGATTTGTCGAAACCGGCGAGGATGTAGAGCGAAAGGCTGGCGAGCTCGAGGGCGAGGAAGGCGACGAGGAGCTGTTGCGCGGCGGCCATCAGCGTGAAGCCCGCAGTGGCGAAGAGCACGATGGCGACGAACTCGGCGGGGTGGCGGAGGCGCGCGGTGCTGCCGGTGAGGGTCAGCGTGAGCCAGGCCAGCATGAGCACGCCGAGGCGCGAGGCGAGGGTGAGCTCGTCGAGCACGAGCACACCGCCGAAGGCGGAATCGGCGAGGCCGACGGAGAACGTGCCGTACATCGCGGCGACGACGGCGAGGCTGCCGATGATGACGGCGGCGTGGAGCCGGTTTTCGCGGGTTTGGCGGGCGCCGAAAATCAGATCGAACGTGAGGGCGAGCAGGGCGCCGACGACGAGGGCCGTCTCGGGCAGCAGGGCGTGGAGGAGTTCGGTGTAGTTCACAGCGAACCTCCTTTCAGGGCGGCCTGCATGAGGGGCGATTGCAGGGCGGGCGTGATCCAGTCAAGGAGGACGTCCGGCTTGAGGCCGACATAGACGGTGGCGGCGAGGAGGAGGGCGGCGCCGGATTTTTCCGCCACGGTGATAGGCTCGTAGGGTTGGGCGGGGGCGTCGTGGGTCGGCTCGCGGGCGCTCGCCGCTACGGGAGCATGCTGAGTCGAGCCGAAGAAGGAGACCTGGATGGCGCGGAGGGTGAAGGCGGCGGCGACGAGGATACCAAAACCGGCGAAGAGGGCCCACGCAGGCGACGTTTTCCATACGCCGATGAGAATCGTGAGTTCGGCGGGGAAACCGCTGAAACCGGGCAGGCCCATCGAGGCGAGGCCGGCGAGGACGAAGGTCAGCGCGGCAAAGGGGAGCAGGCGATGGAGCGGGAGCTGGCGGAGATCGGCGAGTTTCCGGGTGTGGGTGCGTTCGTAGACCATGCGGCCGACGACGGCGAAGA
>CAJAYO010000820.1 GCA_903948415.1 uncultured Opitutia bacterium
AGGTGCTGCTCAACCGGTACGGTCCGGTCGGCGTGTTGGTCAACGACCGGGGTGACGTCATTTACATCCACGGCCGGACCGGGGCCTATCTCGAGCCCGCGACGGGCGGATCGGCCCGGCTCAATGTGCTCGAGATGGCGCGGGCGGGCCTGGCGGAGGAGTTGCGCATCGCGCTGCGGCAGGCGGCGGCCGGCGAGACCGAGGTGGTGCGGGACAACGTGAAGGTGAACGGCAATGGCGACCCTACGCGGGTGAACGTGACGGTGTGCCGGCTGGCGGAACCGGAGCCGCTGCGCGGATTGCTGCTGGTGGTTTTCCGGCCGGTCGCCGTCGCGCCGCGCGCGAAGGTGCGGGTGGAAAAGGGCGGGCCGCACCGGAACGAGCACCTCGTGCATGCGCTCCAGGAGGCGAAGGAATCGCTCCGCGCCACGGTCGAGGAACTGGCGACCTCCAACGAGGAGTTGAATTCGGCCAACGAGGAGCTCCAGAGCCTCAACGAGGAAATGCAGAGCAGCAACGAGGAGCTGGAAACTTCCCGCGAAGAGCTGCAGTCGCTCAACGAGGAACTGTCCAACGTCAACGCGGAGCAGTCGACCAAGGTCGAGGAGCTGGCGCAGGCCCGCGACGACATGCAGAATCTGCTGAACAGCACGGAGGTCGCGACCGTTTTCCTCGACAACGAGCTGCACATCCGGCGCTACACCGAGACGGCGAGCGCGCTGATCAACCTGATTGCGACCGACGTGGGCCGGCCGTTGTCCGACCAGACGTCGAAGCTGAAATACGCGGGGCTGGCGGAGGACTGCCGGGAGGTGTTGAAGACGTTGCGCGCCCGGCAGGCCGAGGTGGAAACAGTCGACGGCACCTGGCACCTGATGCGGATTCTGCCGTACCGGACGATCGAGAATGCGATCGGCGGGGTGGTGATCACGTTCGTGGACATCACCGGCGTGACCCTGGCGGAGCGAGCCGGGCGGGAGGAGCGGGAATATTTCGAGAGCATCTTCCAGACGGTCCGGGAGCCGCTGCTGGTGCTCGACGAGCAGCTGCGGCTGGTGTCCGCCAACAAGGCGTTTTACACGCTGTTCCATTGGCGGTCGCGCCAGGTTGAGGGCGAGTTGATTTACGAAATCGGCGGCGGCGGCTGGGACCGGCCGGAATTACGGCGCCAGCTGGAGCAGGTGCTCTCGGAGAAAACGGCCGTGGACGGGTTTCGCCTGGAGGCCGATTTTCCGAAGGCGGGGCATCGGGTGCTGCTGCTCAATGCCCGCCGCTTGGTCCAACGCGCGGGGATGCCGGCCATGATTCTGCTGGCCCTCCAAGACATCACGGGAAAATAGTCCACCCATGGCTGCTTCGCCCAAACCTCGCCGGAAGGCGACCACGCCCGCGCTTGCGCTTGCCCCCCAGCCCAGCCTCCGCGAACGGGCGGAGAGCCGTTTGCCGCCCGCCCCGCCGCCCGGGAGCGGTCCGCCGGGGGGCGACACCCTCGCCACGCTGCATGAACTCCGGGTGCACCAGATGGAGCTGGAGATTCAAAATGAGGAACTGCGCCGCGCCCAGGTGGAGCTCGCGCAATCGCGCGACCGTTATGCCGATCTGTTTGAGTTTGCGCCGGCCGGCTACCTGTCGCTCGACCCGGCCGGAACGATTCTCGAGGCCAACCTGACGGCGGCCGCCTTTTTGGGCCGGGATCGCGGCAAACTGCTGGGCAAACCGTTTGCCCGCTTTGTGGCGGCGGCGTCGCAGGACACCCTCCATCTGCACCGCATGCGGGTCCGGGCCAGTTCCTCGCGCCAAGTGACCGAAGTGCAGGTGCGTCCCCCGGCCCCGGTCGTGCGGTGGGTCGAACTCCAGTCCACCTGGCGCGGTGCCGAAGCGGGCCGGGCGCCCGAGTGGCGGATCGCCTTGGTCGACGTGACCGGCCGGAAAGACGCGGACCGCCTGATCATCCTCAACCAGGACCTGGAGCGGCGCATCGCGCAGCGTACGATCGACGCCCATACGAGCGGGCGCCACTTGGCCGGGATCCTCAGTTCGACGATGGACGCCATCATCAGCACGGACGAGGCGCAGCGGATCGTGCTGTTCAACCGGGCGGCCGAGAAGATGTTTGGGATGACGGCGGATCAGATCGTGGGGCTGCCGCTGGGGCGCTTGATTCCGGGGGGCGGCCAGATCGCCCATCGGCGGAAATTCCGGGAGTTCGCGGATGAGGCCGAGACGAGCCGGCGCATGGGCCGGCCGGGGTTGGTGCACGGGCGGCGGGCGGACGGCTCGACCTTCCCCGCCGAGGTGTCGATCTCGAAGGTCGACGTCGGCGACGAACGGGTGTTCACGGCGATTTTGCGGGATGTTTCGGAGCGGGTGCAGGCGGAGGAAGAACAGCGCCGGAGCGACGAGATCATGGCGGATTTTTTCCTGACCGCGCCGATGGGCCTGCTGTGGGTGGGCCCGGACGGTCGCGTCGAGCGGGTGAACCGTGTGGAGCTGCAGTTGCTCGGCCGGC
Organism: uncultured Opitutia bacterium; assembly: GCA_903948415.1. GTDB lineage: Bacteria > Verrucomicrobiota > Verrucomicrobiia > Opitutales > Opitutaceae > GAS368. The sequence continues at coordinate 2,510 of CAJAYO010000820.1, forward strand.
CCAGCGAGGCGGTGGTGGGCCAACACGTCGCGGCACTCCACAGCGATGCCGTCAGCGTGGGCACGTTGTTGGATCAACTTTCCCGCAACGAACCGGTGGCAAACTTCCATCTGACCGTGCGCACCTCGGAAGGCGCCTTGCGGCATCTGCTGATCGATGCGAACGGCCTGTGGGAGAAGGGCCGGCTGGTGCATTCGCGCTGGTGCGTCCGCGACATCAGCCGGCGGCTTGAATTGGAACGGGAGGTCCTCTCGATCGCCGAAGAGGAGCGGGCGCGGATCGGCCAGGACCTGCACGACGATTTGTGCCAGCAGTTGGTGGCGATCGAGTATGCGAACGAGACGTTGGCGGCGCAGTGGGGGGAGAAGGCCCCGGCCGCCGCGGAGAAGGCGCACGGGCTGTCCCGGCGGCTGCAGAAAGTCGCCGAGCTGGCCCGCGAACTGGCGCGCGGCCTGACCCCGAACCTGCAGATCGGGCCCGACGGGCTGACCGCGGCATTGCATGAATTGGCCGACAACACGCGGCGGGTTTTCGAGCGCGACTGCCGCGTCACCTGCCCGGTGCCGATCCGGCTGCGCGACCCGTCGATCGCCGTGCATCTCTACCGGATCGCGCAGGAAGCGGTGGGCAACGCCATCCGGCACGGCAAGGCGAAGCAGATTGTCATCCGTCTCGCGGCCCAGGGCCGCGATCTGTTCCTCGGGGTGGAGGACGATGGGATCGGGCTGCCGGCCGAGCCGACGAAGGGATTGGGCGCCGGGTTTCGCATCATGCAATACCGCCTCGGGATGATCGGCGGCTCGCTGGCGCTGCAGCGGATGCCGCACGGCGGCACCGCCATCGTTTGCACTGTCCGGGATGCGGTCCTGGCCGACGCCACTCTTCCGTCATGAAAACCACCCGACCCTCGCCTCCGCCGCCGCCGCGCTCCGTCCGGAAAAAGATCCTCGTGGTCGACGACCATCCGATGACCCGGCTGGGCGTCACCGAACGCCTCCGGATCGAGCCGGACCTGGCCGTGTGCGCGGACGTCGGCTCCGCGAAAGAAGCGCTGGCGGCGGTCGAGAAACTCGCCCCCGATCTGGTGCTGGTGGATCTCTCGATGGGGGAGCGCAGCGGACTGGAGCTGATCAAGGACCTGCACGCGTTGCACCCGCACGTGCCCGTATTGGTTTTCTCAATGCACTACGAGACGCTTTACGCCGAGCGCGCGCTGCGGGCGGGGGCGCGCGGCTACGTCATGAAGAGCGAAGGGGCGGAAAAACTGATCAGCGCCGTCCGCGCCGTGTTGAGCGGGAATGTGTATCTCAGTCCGGTGATGCGCGACCGGGCGGTCCACCGCTTTGCCCGCGGCCCGGCGGCGGTCAAGGGCGACAACGCCGCCGCACTGAGCGACCGCGAGCTGGAGGTGTTCGAGCTGATCGGGCAGGGGCTCGGCACGCGGCAGATCTCCGAGCGGTTGAAGCTGAGCACGAGCACCGTGGAAACCCACCGGTCCCATATCAAAGAGAAGCTGAACCTGAGCAGCGCGACGGAACTGGTGCGCGCGGCCGTGGAGTGGACGGCCGGCCGCGGTCACTGACCCGGGCGCGGCGAACGGGCGCCGGCGGCATCGTGGAAACCACGATGCCCGGATAGCCAGCGTACCGATGGCGGACCGTGGCCCATTTGGCTATTGTCCGGGCCTCATGAAGACCCCGTCGAATACCCCCGCGCGCGGATTGCCGGCGACTGCGCCCGAAAGCCGGACCTGGCCCGGTCCCGAAGGGTTGGTCGCCGAACCGTCGCAGCACGATCATCATGTGGCCGTGCTGGCCCACGCGGTGTGGGAAAAGAACGGCCGTCCGCCGGGCCGGCAGCGACAATACCGGCACGAAGTGGATGCGCAGTTGCGCGCCACGCGCCATTGGCTGGAGCAGGACCTGTCTTCCCGGGCGTCGCCCGGTCCGGATGCGAGCCCCGTCGGCGCGCCGTGAGCCATGACCTTCTTCGAACACCCGGCGGCACCGCGATGGATGCCCGTTCCGGTCGGGGACGGCGCGCCGAACGGAGCGGCGGCGGAGGAACTGGTCGCGCGGCTGCGGGGCGCGGAGGTTTTCGGGCAGTTCAAGGCGGCCTTCGAATTGATCGCGGGCGTGGAACTGCGGCTGGCGGTGCCGGGCAACCGGGAGCTGGCGTCGCGGGACGGGCCGCACGGCAATGCGTTTTGCGCGCTTTTGGCCGCGCGTCCGGCGACGGCGGAGCGGTGCCGCGCCTGTCAGTGTGCGGCGCGCGAGGCGGCCGGCCGGCAGACGCGGACGCGCAGGTGTTTCGCCGGGCTGTGCGAATCGGTGGTGCCGGTGCGGATGGGTGAAACGGTGGTCGCGCAGTTCGAGGTCGGGCAGGTCCGGTTGGCGCCCCCGTCGCCGGCGCAGTTTGACCGGTTGGTCCGGCGGTTGCAGCGGTGGGATCCGGACGTGGAGGAGGGGCGGATCCGGGCGGGCTATTTCCGGACGCGGGTGATCGAGCCGCGAAAATACCGGGCGCTCCTGCGGATGTTGGAGGGGTTCGGGGGTTATCTGGCGTTGGTGAGCAACGGGCTGGTTGTGGCGGCCGCCGCGTCGCATCAACCCGTGATCGAACGCGCGAAAACGTTCGTCGATGCGAATATCGGGGCGCGGATCGGTCTGGGGGCGGTGGCGCGCGCGGTGGAGCGCACGCCGTGTTATTTCTGCAAACTGTTCCGGCGGGAAACGGGACTGCGGTTCACGGATTATCTGACGCGGCGGCGCATCGAAAAGGCGAAGCAACTGCTGCTCGATCCCCACGCGCGGATCGGCGAGGCGGCCTATGCGGCGGGGTTCCAGTCGCTCTCGCAGTTCAACCGGGCGTTCAAGCGGGTGATGGGCGAGCAGCCGACGACGTGGCGCGAGCACACGGGGCTGCACTGAGGCGCGGCCGGGGGCGGCGCGCACGGCGCGGGTTCAGGGGGCCGGCTTGAGGCGGACTTCGAAGAGTTTCGGCCAGTGCTTGCCGGTGACGAAGAGGCGGTCGGCCGTGGCGTCGTAGGCGAGGCCGTTGAGCACATCGGTGGCGGGCGTGCGGTCGGCGGCCGGGAGGAGGCCGGAGAAATCGATCACGCCGCGGACGCGGCCGGTGGCGGGGTCGATGCGGGCGACGGTCTGGCTTTGCCAGATATTCGCGTAGACCTCGCCGCGGATGAATTCGAGTTCGTTGAGGAGGCGGAGCGGCTGGCCGTCGCGGGTGACGGCGAGCGTGCGTGTGACCGAGAGGGTGGCGGGGTCGAGGAAGCGGAGTTGGTCGGTGCCGTCGCTGAGGATCAGGGAGCGGCCGTCGGTGGTGAGGCCCCAGCCCTCGCCGGCGTAGGCGAATTCCTTTTCGAGGGCGAAGGTGGCGAGGTCGTAGACGAACCCTTTTTGGCTCTGCCAGGTGAGCTGGTAGATTTTTCCGCCGAGCACGGTCATGCCCTCGGCGAAATACTGCGAGGGGACGCGGACCTGTTGGAGGATGCGGCCGGTGGCGAGGTCGACGCGGCGGAGGGTGGATCGGCCGTTGAGGCCGGTGCTTTCGAGCAGGTGTCCGTCGCAGTAGACGAGGCCCTGGGTGAAGGCGTCGGGGTCGTGGGGATACGCGTGGACGACCTCGTAGGTGAAGGCGGAGACGGGGGCCGCGGCGGCCGGGGCGGCGCGGTCGGGAGCGGCGGAACGGGCGTCGCAGCCGGCGAGGCCGGCGACGGCGAACGCGAGCAGCGCGGTGACCGGCGGGCGCGCGGAGGTGTTCACCCGGACCTTACTCCTTCGGGATTTCGTTGTTGGTCTTGATGACGAGGACGGGAGTCTTGGATTTCACCCAGACATCGGCCTCTTTGAGGAACTTCGCCGGGACGGCCTCGAGGGCTTCGCCGACGGTTTTGACCGGGAGGAGGCGGCCTTTTTTCGTGGTGTTGTAGTCGTAGGAGCTGCGGAAGACGCGGTCGAGGGTGGTCGACGGGCTCTCGCTCTCGGGGATTTGGACGACCCAGCCGACGAAATCGTTGGGGGGGAGGCGGCCCTCGGGGTCGCTGACGATGATGACGAACTGTTTTTTGACCGCGGGCGGTTTGTCGCCTTCGGCGCCCTCGGGTTCGACGGCCAGGTTCATTTCCTCGAGGACGCGACGGAGGGTCGCGGGATCGATTTCGTTTTTCTTCAGAATTTCAGCAACCTTGCTGACGTCGATTTTGGCCATGATGTGTTTGGATTCGGGAAAGGATGAGAGGACAGGAAGGCGCGGGGATGACAAAGCCAATCTTCCGGGGCCGCGGGTGGGGCGCCTTTCAGTTTGCGGCCAACGCATCGGCCGCGTGGGCAAAGGCGTCTCGCCGCGACGACCGCTGACGCCGCGGAGAGGCGGCCCGACCAGCGAGACGCGCCCTTTTTGCCGGGAAGGGAGATTCGTCCAGGGTGAAACAGGAGGTGAGATTGGAATGGGCAAGGCAGGTTGGGATGTGCACGTTTGGGGTATGATTCCGAATCAGGACGTGCGCTGGAAACAGCGTTTCCAGAACTTCGACCGCGCCTTTGGGCTGCTGCGGCAGGCGTTGGAGCGTGGTCCGGGAGTCTTGTCGCCGTTGGAAAAAGAGGGGGTGATCCAGCGGTTCGAATACTCCTTCGAACTGGCCTGGAAGACCGTGAAGGATTTTCTCGAAGCGGGTGGCCTCACGATTTCCCCGGTCGTGCCGCGCCAGGTGCTGAAGGACGCTTTTGCGGCCAAACTGCTGGTCGATGGTCAGGTTTGGATCGATATGCTGGATCACCGCAACTTGCTCGCGCACACCTATGACTCCGCGGTCTTCGAAAAAGCGGTCGACGCCATCGCGGCCCGCTACGTGCCCGCCATGGCAGAACTGCGCGGTTATTTGGCGAATCAGGCCAACGCATGAGTGCTCCTCCTTTGGCCCAGCGCGAACTGGAGTTGTTGCGCGGGGTGTTTCGGAGGCATCCTGAAGTGACGGCAGTCCGGATTTTTGGATCCCGGGCCAAGGGGAATCATACGCCCAGTTCGGATATCGACCTGGCGGTGTGGGGCGACGTGGATGACCTTCGGGCGGAGGCCATCGCCGCAGAGCTGGAGGAATTGCCGCTGCCTTATCACTACGACGTAAAGCCGTTCGAAGGGATCAAGCTCCGCACGTTGCGGGAACACATCGAGCGGGTGGGCATTTTGCTGTAGCCGTTGTCATTTTGCATGAATCCGAAACCTGACGAGTGGTTTGATGTGGTGAACGCGCGCGACGAAGTGGTCGGGCGGGAGACGCGGCGGGTGGTGCATGCGACGGGGCTGTGGCACCGGGCGGTGCATGTGCTCGTATTCGACCGGGCCGGACGGGTGTTTTTGCAGAAGCGGTCGATGAAAAAGGATCTGTCGCCGGGGTTGTGGGATTCGTCGTGCTCGGGGCATCTCGACGCGGGGGAAGACTACGATGCGGCGGCGGTGCGGGAACTGGGCGAGGAGATCGGGGTGCGCGGGACCGCGGGGCTGGAGCGGTGGTTCCGGCTCGACGCGTGCGAGGAGACGGGGTGGGAGTTTTGCTGGATTTACCGGCTGCGGCACGACGGTCCGTTCGTGCTGCACCCGGACGAGATCGACGCGGGGGAGTGGCTGGAGCGGGCCGAACTCGCGCGCCGGATGGCGGCGCGCCCGCAGGACTACTGTTCGTCGTTCACGCTGATCTGGCAGCGGGTGGCGCGGGAGCCGGCGTAGGCGCGGACGGCGGCGCCGCGCGCTGCGACGATCCTACGTGAACGACGGGCCGAGGCCGGTGATGCGTTTGCCGGAGATTTTGCCCGGGCCGGCGTTCTCGCTGAGGCGTTTGATCTCCTCGAACTGTTTCTGCGTGATGAGACGGCGCGGGACACGCTTTTCGGCCTCGTAGACGAGGCGTTCGCGGTCTTCGTCCGTGGGCGTGTGTGGCAGCCAGGACGTATGATGGCCCTGGTGACGCGTCCACTCGATGTTGCCGCCGTGGACATCGGCGTTGATCTGATATTTGCCCTCGACGGGATCTCTGTGCCACCAACCGAACGTGATACTCATGGCGGTAGCTTCGGGGAACCGGAGGCGTCCGCGAGTGCAAACTCTGCGACGGTGCCGCCCGGATGGAACTCGCCGCGGCGGGCGGTGACGCGCCGCACGAGGACGTGGGTGGGGGAGACGTCGACGGTGTAACCGCCGGTGGGCGGGCAGAACGAGCCGGTGTTAATGACGACGACGCCCGCGCGGGTGCGCCAGACGCCGGGGCGGTGGGTGTGGCCGGTCAGGATGAAGCGCGCCTGCGGGCGATGACGGCGCGTGAGGGCGGCGGCGAGGGCGGGGGCCTGGCGCCAGGCGGCGAGAATGCGGAAGACGCGGAGGGGCGGCCACACGGTGTCGGCGGCGAACCGGAGTGCGTATTTCAGGCCGTGCGGCTCGGACTGGTGGCGCTGCGGGATCTGCGCGGCGACGCGGCGGAAGAGGGCCAGGCGGTCGTCGAGCCGGTCGCGGGCCGCGGGCGGGAGGGCGGCGAGGCCGGCGGAGATGAGGCGCGCAATCGCGGCGGCGTCGCGGCCCCACGGGACGATGTTGTCGAAGAGAATGTCGCCGTGCGTGACGAAGACCTGGCCGTGGGCGAGGTCGAGCGTGTGGAGCGGGGAGAGGTCGGGGTCGTGATTGCCGGTGAGAACCGTGGTGGGGCGGTCGACGGTGGCGAGCCAGTCGCGGAGGTCGGCGCGGAGCCGGGCGGTGTGCTCGGGGCGCGGGCCGGAGCGGGTGTCGAGGGTATCGCCGTTGAGGACGAGCCGGGCGGGACCGTCGAGGAGCGGGCGGAGCTGCGCGAGGCGGTGGACGCGGCTGGCCCGGTCACCGTAGTGGAGGTCGGAAAGGATGCGGGTGAACGGGGCGGACACGGTGGGGGGCAGGCGGTCTATGCCGGGGCGGGGGGAGGGCAACAACCGCAAACGGGCACCGCCGGGGCGGAATGTCGTCGCGCCGGGCTTGTCGTGCGGTCGGGGAGTGTGCGAGCGTGCGGAATGCGTGTGTGGCAATTTTTTTTCGGCTGGCTGTGGTTGGTCGCGGTGGGGCGGGGGGACCCGGCGGAGGAGTTGGCGCGGATTCACGTCGAGGTGCTCGGCGGCCAGGAGCGGATCGACGCGCTGACCGCGCTGCGGGCGTCGGGGGTGGTGACGACCGGGGGGAAGCGGGTGCGGTTCACGATGATCGCGGCGCGGCCGAACCGGCTGCGGCTGGAAACGGGGGCCGAGGGGCGGACGCTGGTGCAGGGGAGCGACGGGGTGGGCGCGCCGTGGAAATTGGATTCGGGGGTGCAACCGTTGCGTTACGTGCCGATGGCCGAAGGGGAGGGGCGGGTGTTTGCGGCGGACGCGGAGTTTGACGACCCCTTGGTGGCCGGTGCGGCGCGCGGGTATGGGTTCGACTACGCGGGCGAGGTCGACGCGGGGTCGAGGAAATTGGTGCGGGTGCTCGTGACGCGGAAGCAGAAGGAGACCTTTTCGGTGCTCGTGGATCCGGAGACGTATCTGATTGTGGCCAGGGTGGAGCACCGGCAGAGCGCGGGCGGGCGACGGCTGGAGATTACCACCCGTTACGACGACTATCGGCCGGTGCGCGGGGTGCTGTTGCCGCATCGGGTCGCGGTGTTGATGGAAGGGAAGGTGGTGCAGGTGACGGTGATTGAAGCGGTGGAGGCGAACCCGGTCGTGACGGCGGAGACGTTTGCGCGGCCGCTGGTGGCGTTGCCGGCGAAGGAGTGACGGCGGGCGGGCGGGCGGAGGCGGCGGGGTTTCGCGGGCGGGGTTTCGCGGCTTGCCAGCGTCGCAGGGGCGGGGTGGAGTCGGCGGATGGCTCTCCACGGTTCGATCAACACGGTGCGCGCGCAGGCGGCGCCGCAGAAAGGCTTCGACACGGCGTTCGCGTATGCGGACGAGCTGGTGCGGGCGGGTTCGCCGGTGCAGGCGCGGGTGCGGGCGATCGCGGAAGGGCAGCGCCAGCGCACGGAGCTGGGGGGCGGCGTGTTCGTGAGCGAAGAGTGCTATCGGTCGAAAGCGCGGGCGGACGGGTTCTTCGAGTCGCACCGGAAGTTCATCGACATCCAGATTATTTTTGAGGGCGAGGAACTGATGGAGGTGGCGGACAGCGGGACGATGCGAACGCGCGAGCCCTACAATCCGGAGCGCGACCTGATCATCTACGAGGACAATCCCGACGCCTCGTGGCTGCGGCTGTTCCCGGGGCAGGCGGCGGTTTTTTTCCCCGCGGACGCGCACATGCCGACGCTGCGGGTGCGGGACGCGGGCGGGTTGGTGCGGAAGTGTGTGATCAAGATTCCCGTGGCGTGAGGTCCGGCGCGACGAGTCTGCCCGGGGGCGAGGGGCCGCCGCTGCTGCGATGAACTACCGGCATGAGTTTCACGCGGGGAATTTTGCGGATGTGATGAAGCATGCGCTGCTGCTGCGGCTGGTGGGCGGGCTGCAGAAGAAGGAGAAGGGTTTCCTGTATTTGGATACGCACGCGGGGCGCGGGGCGTATGATCTTACGCGGGCGGCGACGGGCGATTCGCTGGCCCGCCGGCCGGAGTGGCCGGACGGCGTGGGGCGGCTCACGGGGCGCGGGGAGGGGCCGCCGGGGGTGGCGGAGTATGTCGCGCTGGTGCGGAAATTTGACGGGAGCCGGCGGGGCGGGACGGCGGCGGACGGGGCGCCGAAGTTCTACCCGGGGTCGCCCTGGTTCGTGCGCGAGCAGGCGCGGCCGCAGGACCGGCTGGCGTTGTGCGAGCGGCAGCCGGGGGAGTGCGCGGCGTTGCGGGAGGAGTTTCAGTTTTCGCCGCGGACGACGGTGCAGGAGACGGACGGCTACGGGGCGGTGCGGGCGCTGTTGCCGCCGCCGGAGCGGCGGGCGCTGGTGCTGATCGATCCGCCGTTCGAGGCGCAGGACGAATTTGCCCGGGTGGCGGTGGCGCTGGGCGAAGGGTTGCGGCGGTTGCCGGGCGGAGTGTTTGCGGTGTGGTATCCGCTGACGGAACGGGCCCGGGTGGACAATTTTTTTGCGGACCTGCGGGCGTTGCGGCCGCCGCCGACGCTGGCCGCGGAGCTGACGATCGCGGGCGACGCGGCGCCGGTGAAACTGAAAGGCTGCGGGCTGGTCGTGATCAATCCGCCGTGGCAGTTTGACCGCGAGGCGGAGCCGATGCTGGAGTTTTTCGGCGCCGCGCTGGCGCAGGCGCCGGGCGGCGGCGGGCGCGTGACGTGGCTCGTGCGGGAGTGAGGCGGGCGGGCCGGCTCAGCCGGCGGACGCGAGGTGTTTTTGCAGGACGCCGGCGAGCAGTTCGAAGCGGACCGGTTTGCTGAGGAAGTCGTTCATGCCGGCGGCGAGGCAGGCTTCGCGGACGTGGGTGCTGGCGTTGGCGGTCAGCGCGATGATCATGAGCGGTTTTCCCGCGAGCTTGGTGCGGATTTGCCGGGTGGCTTCCATGCCGTCGATGCCGGGGAGCTGGCAGTCCATGAGCACGAGGTCGAACTCCTGGGTGGTCGCGGTGGAAATCGCCTCTTCGCCGTCCGGGGCAAAGGTGGCGGTGAGGCCCATTTTCTTGAGGAAAAGGTCGATGACCTGGCGGTTGACGGCGTCATCTTCGACGACGAGCACGCGGCCGTGGAGGGAGGGGGTGACGAAGCGGGGGCCTTCTTCATGGCGGGCGCCGGGGGCCAGTTCGGGGAGTTTGCAGGGGAGCAGGAGGCGGAAGGTCGTTCCGTGGTTGAGTTTGCTTTGGACCTGGATCGCGCCGCCCATCGCCTGGGCGAGGCGCATGGAGATGACGAGGCCGAGCCCGGTGCCACCGTAGCGGCGGCTCATGGAGGCATCGGCCTGCGAGAAGGGTTTGAAGAGCCGGGCCTGGGCGGCGGAGTCGATGCCGATGCCGGTGTCGGTGACCGTGAAGTGCATGACCGCCCGGGTGGGCGTGCGCTCGACGCAGGCGACGGCGAGTTCGACGCTGCCGCGCTCGGTGAACTTGATGGCGTTGCCGAGGAGATTGACGATGATCTGGCGGAGCCGGGCGGAGTCGCCGATGATGACGCCCGGGAGGTTGTCGCCGAGTTTGAGTTCGAACTGCAGGCCCTTGTCGCGCACGCGGGCGAGCATGAGGTCGGCGATCGACTGGGCGGTCGCACCGGGCTGGAAGGGGGCGTTTTCGAGCTCGAGGCGCCCGGACTCGATCTTGGAGAAATCGAGCACGTCGTTGAGGAGGAGCAGGAGGGACTCGGCGGAGTCGGAGGCGGTTTTGAGATAGCTGCGCTGTTCGGCGGAGAGCGGGGTGTCGCGGACGACGCGGAGCATGCCGAGCACGCCGTTCATGGGGGTCCGGATTTCGTGGGAGATGACGGCGAGAAACTCGCCTTTGGCGCTGCTGGCGGTCTCGGCTTTGGTCCGCGCTTCGTCGAGCTCGTTTTCCCGGGCTTCCCGGCGGCTGTTTTCGGCGGTGAGGGCGTCGGCGAGGGCCTCGCGTTCGAAGCGCATCACGAGGGCGTCGGACAGGGTCTGATGGTATTGCAGCGAGGCGGTGGCCATGAACCAGACGTAGACCACGACGCCGGCGCCGAGGGTGGTGCCGAGGAGGTCCCCTTGGGCGAAAAAATTAAGTCCCATCGGGGTCATCAGCGCGACGATGAAGGCGACGCCGCCTTTGCGCATGGGGTGGAGCAGGCGGGATGCGCCCGTGCTGATTCCGGCGAGGAGCAGGGCGTGAGGGACGACGAAGGGGCTGTCACGGTCCAAGAACGGGAAGATCACGGCCGTGGCACCCCAAGCGGCGCCGGAGGTGACGGTGGCGATGACGAAACGCAGCGCCCACTGGGGGGATTCATCCGGGCCGGGATTGGTGCGGACGAAGGCGCGAGCCAGCCAGAGCCGATAGCCCGCGAGGGCGAGGATGAAGCTGAGCCACCACCAAACGGCCGGGGTCGGGGAGGTGGTGCTGGCGGCGAGGGCAAAAACGACGGCGACGGTGGCGGAGACAATCGTGCCCGTGGGGAGCGCGCGAAAGGCCATCCGGACGAGTTCGACGCGCGTCTTGATTTCGACCGGATCGGTGGGGGTCCGGGATGAGCCGGCCTCAAGCGAGGCGGCCGGGGACGGGGGTGAGGGCGGCGCGGCGGTTTTTTCGGGCTGGGCGGCGGCGGGCATGGTGGACAGCGGCAGAGGATGAAGGCTGGAACGATGCGGACCGCGCGGGCGGTTGGCGAGGACGGATGCGGCGGAAAAAGAGAATCAGCCGAGGAGCCGGGCAAGGGGGCGCCGGCGGGGGCAGGAGCCTCGGCGCGAAGGTGGCGGCGAGGAGTGCGGGCCGCACCGGTTTCGTCGGGAAGTCGTCCCGGCCGGCCGCGCGGCCGTCGTCACGGTCCTGCGCCCGGGCGTGGACGGTGAGCGCAATGGTCGGAAGCGGTCGGCCGATGCGTCCGAGGAGCGGCCCGATCCGCGACGGCCGTCGGGCGAATCGGGAAAAAACGGGCCGGTCTTGCGAGCGGCCCGGTGGGCGAAAATCAGGCGGCGAGGTGATGCTCGCGGCGAAGTGCGGCGGCGAGGGCGGCGACGTCTTCGAGCGGCGGACGCACGTTCAGCGGCGGAGCCTTGAAAATGGGACGCTCGGGGCGGTGCCACATCACGTCCTCGCGGGAGATGACACGCACCAAAGCGGGCGGCTCGGTGGCGATCTGCGGGCGGGTGAAGGGAACCGGGATTTGCATGGTGGGAGGGCTGACCGCGGCGACGAGGGGAAGTGCCGTGAAGGGCCGGGAAAAAAACAAACTTCGTCAGGCCGATTTGCGGGCGGCGCGGTCTTTGGCGCGGAAATTGACCGTGAAGGGCAGGTCGCGGCCCCACTGGAGCGGGGTCGGCAGAGCGGGGGCGCGGAAGACGGGGCGGTTCCACTGCACGTCGGCGGTCGTCGCGATGGGGCCGGTTTCGGCGGCGGGCTGAGCCGGGGCGGACGGGAGGCGGAAGAGACGAAAGGGGTGGTTCATCGGAAGGGCAGGGGGTGGCGGGCGCAGAGGGAGGTGGCGAGAATATCGGCGCGGGGCGCCGGGGGGTTGAGGGAAATCGGCGGTGGTTGATGCAAATATCTGCCAAACTGCGCCCTTGCCGAGCACGGGCGCGCCGCTCAACTTGGCGAAAGTTTTGCTTTCCACCCCCATGCCACCCACCTCGCAACCCCGCGCGGACCGCTCGCCAAACCGAACCGGATCCGGAGTGTGCGCGGAGGTGTGAAGCGATTTTCTCCGCTACAACCATCCACGTCTATCCACACTTATGAGCAACGATCTAATCAGTAACGAGGGCATCGCGCCCAACGCCAAGCGCCTCCTTTGGGCGGGCTTTATGGCGATTTTCGCCGCCGGCATGGGCTTCGGCATCCGCGGCGGCATCTTCGATAACTGGGCCGGTGAATATGGCTTCACGGCGACCCAGCTCGGGGCCATTGGTGGAGCCGGCTTCACCGGTTTCTGCTTCGGCATCATCATCGGCGGCTTGGTCTGCGACAAGATCGGCTACGGCAAACTGGTGGTTGCGGCCTTTGCCTGCCACGTGCTTTCCGCGTTCGTCACGTTTGGCGCGAACTCGCCGCAAAACGCCTATCAAATGCTGACGATCGGCATGTTCATCTTCGCCTTCGCCAACGGTACGCTCGAGGCGGTGGCGAATCCGCTCGTCGCGACGCTTTATCCGAAGAATCGGACTCACTTCCTCAATATTCTGCATGCGAGCTGGCCCGCCGGAATCGTGGCCGGTGCCGCCGTCGGCTGGGTGCTCGACGACAAAATGCAGGTCGGCTGGAAGATCCAGCTCGCGCTCTATCTGATCCCGACCGTGATCTACGGTTTGATGTTTCTCGGTCAGCACATGCCGAAGTCGGAGGCTTCGGCAAAGGGCGCCAAACTCAGCGAGATGTTCAAGGACGTCGGTCTGCTCGGGGCGGCTGTCGCGTGCTACCTGTTGAGCATGTTTGTCTCCGGCCCGTTGGCCGCGCTGTTCGGGATGGACAGCTTCCCGGCCGCGGTCGGCTACGGCGTCGGCGGTGCGCTCCTGATCGCGGTCGGCGTGATGACCCGATTCTCGCTGGGCTCCGTGTTGCTGTTTGTGCTCTTCATCACCCACGCGCTGGTCGGTGCGGTCGAACTCGGTACGGATGGTTGGATCGCCAACATCACGGGTAACCTCTTCACCTCCGAGCAGGGCAAGTGGCTGTTGATCTGGACGTCCGCCGTGATGTTCAGCCTTCGCTTCTGTGCTCACTTCATCGAGACCAAGCTCGGCCTCTCGCCGGTCGCGCTCCTTTTGGTCTGTGCGATCCTCGCGAGCGTGGGTCTGCAGCTCACGAGTGGCGTGCAGACCGTGGCGATGGCCTTCGTGGCGCTCACCATTTATGCGATCGGCAAGACGTTCTTCTGGCCAACGATGCTCGCGGTGGTTTCGGACCGCTACCCCAGCACGGGGGCGGTGGCCATTTCGATCATGGGTGGCATTGGAATGCTCTCCGCCGGCTTGATCGGCGGCCCCGGGCTCGGCTACGGCAAGGATCGTTTCGCGGCGGAATCGCTCCAGACCACGAATCCTGCGGCGTATGCCGAGGCCAAGGCGGCGACGCCCTCGAAGTTCCTGATCTTTTCCGGCGTCCACGCGATCGACGGCAAGAAGCTCGCCGACGCCAAGGAAGCGGTGAAGGCCAGCAAGGCGACGCCGGCGCAGAAGGACATTGTTACGGCCGACCAGATGGGCGACCGCAAGACGCTCAAGGCGGATTCTTTCATCCCCGCGACCATGGCGCTGATTTTCTTGGGAATCCTGCTCTATTTCAAGAGCGTCGGCGGCTACAAGGTACTGCACATCGCCGAAGAAGGCGCCGCCAAGTCGGGCTGAGGAAACCGGCATCGCGGAGGCTGACCGGCCTCCGCAAAAAAATTCAGGCCGCGCCCTTTGAGGGGCGCGGCCTTTTTTGTGGTCGCGAACGAACGCGACGTGATTTTTTGCCCGGCCAGGGCGGTGGCGAAGAGGGGCGAGCGCAGTGACCTGCTCCCGCCCCTCCTGCGATCCGCCGCAGCCGGGCGAAAGGGAACGCCTACGCCGCGACGCGCCGGAGGGCAGCCGGGCCGCCGGCGGCGACCGGGAGGCGTTTGGGCAGCGTCACGCTGAGGACTCCCTGATGGATCTCGGCCTGCATCGCGGTGTAGTCGAAGCCGGAGCCGAGCCGCAGCCGGAGTTGGTAGTCGCGCTGCGCGGTCTCGAGGTGGAGCGACTGCCAGTTCACGCGGACCACGTGGGCTTTCTTCGCGGTCACGGTCAGGTCGGAGCCGCGGGCCTCGATCTCGACGCCGGCGGCGTCCACACCTGGCACGTAGACGACGAGTTTCATCGTGTCGGGGTGCTCCTGGCAGTCGTAGTTGGGCTGACGGAAGGCGTCGGAAGAGACGAGGTCCGTGGCTTGGCTGCGAGTGCGGGGAATCAGCGGGTGGATTATCGTGTGCATGGGAGGAAAAATGAAAACGGGTACGTTCTCCTCGGGGGCTGGGGGCCTCCGGGCTTCGGGACTAAACGCATTCCGTGGGATCGGATGGTTTAGGTGAGGAAGCCCGCGGCGGATGGTTGATTCCAATGGGAAGGGACAACCGGTCGCATCGCGACGCAGCCCTGGTGCCGGGCCTTCGTAAGCGAAGTGCCGGCACAGCTGCGTTGATGTTGAGAGGACGCGGTCATTGGAACGGATGTCACGATGGTTAATGCAGCCGGTGTGCCAAGCGGAAACTATTTTGTGACGGTGAAGATTGCGTGACGCGGGGCGGGTTTGCATGGTCCGGGCATGGCCGCGCCCACCGACTCCACCACGACTGTCGCCGAACTGAAAACCCGCGTGCTCGCGTTTGTGCGCGAGCGGGACTGGGAGCAGTTTCATTCCCCCAAGAACCTCAGCATGGCCCTCGCGGCCGAGGCGGGTGAGCTGATGGAGCATTTTCTCTGGGCGACGCCGGAGCAATCGAAGGCCATCGCGGCGGACGCCGTGAAGCGGCAAAAAATCGCGGACGAGCTGGCGGACGTGATCGTCTATGCGCTGGAGTTCGCGAATGCGACGGGGCTCGACGTGGCCGCATCGATCGAGGCGAAGATGCGGGCGAATGCGGAAAAATATCCGGTGGAAAAGGCGAAGGGGCGGTCGGAGAAATACACCGAGCTGTGAAAACGAAGCAGGGCCGGTCGGTGACCGGCCCCGCAGGGTGTATTCGAGGTGGCGGGACGGCACCGCCACCGGGGTGGCGACGGGCCGTTCACCTCACGCTTTGCCGCCGTAGCTGTGGTAGTCGTCGAAATCGAGGAGATCGGCGAAGGAGCGGATGTCGTCGCGCTCGGATTTGTTGCCCTTGATGACGCTGGCGGCCCACTCGTGGCCGTCGGCTCCGCCGGGACCGACCTGCTCGGCCCACGCGGACCAGGCGATGATCTCGTGCGGTGCGCGCTTGGCGCGCTCGTTGACCCAGGCGAGGATCTGCGCGTCGGTTTTGCCGGTTTTGATTTCGGCGAGCATGGCGTCCTCGGTGATGCCGGTGAAGGCGAAGAACAGTTGGTCGAGGGGGCAGTTGTAGTGGTAATCGCCGCCCTTGCCGGCGAGCACGGCGCGGGCCTTGTCGAGGAGGCGGGCGAGGTGGACGTAGCCGCCGAGGCGGACGCGGAGGCTGCGGGGCGGGTGCTGGGTCAGGTCGGGCGCGGAATAGTTGATCATGAGGCGGGAGGTTGGGTTGCGGAGCGGAAAATTCGGCGGGGCCGAAGAAGGGATTGAGTCCGTGCAGGTTGGCCGGAGAGTCAATGCGCGCCGTGAAAAATCAAAATGTGGTCCGCCATTACTATGTACTGCCGTGCTGTCTGCTGCTGCTGAATCTTTGTGTCGAGTTGGTGAGCTACAAGGCGAAGATGATCGACGACGTGCTGCTGCGGACGCTGGCGATCATGGCGATGGTGATCTTCGGCGGATCGCTGGTGGGGTTTGTCGTGGCGCCGGGGATCGGGTTGCTCGTGAGCTGGATGCACCGGAGCAGCCGCCAAAGCTGGGGCGGACTGGGCGAGCTGTTTTTTCTGCTGATGCTGGGACTGGCGATTTTCTGGCTCTACTACCGCGTGTACATCCTCGGGCCGGAGTCGGTGCTGCCGGTGGGGTGGCAGAATCCGCGGGGGACGTAGGCGAGGTGAGGAGAGGGGGCACGGGCTCTCCCGCCGGTGGGCGGGGTGGGCTGACCTGGGCAGGACAGCCCAGGGCACTCAGGATTTCGGGCGGAAGGCCTTCATCACGGATTCGTTGGTTTCGAAGCGCGGGCCGCCGATGAGGTCGATGCAGTAGGGGATCGCGGGGAAAACGGCCTCGAGGTTTTCGCGGATGGCTTTGGGGCGGCCGGGGAGATTGACGATGAGGGTGCGGCCGCGGGTGCCGGCGGTCTGGCGGGAGAGGATGGCGGTGGGCACGTAGTTCAACGAGGTGGCGCGCATGAGTTCGCCGAAGCCGGGCAGCTCTTTTTCGATCACGGCGAGCGTGGCCTCCGGCGTGACATCGCGGGGCGCGGGGCCGGTGCCGCCGGTCGTGACGATGAGGCCGCAGCCGGCTTCGTCGGCCATGCGGCGGAGTTCGGCTTCGATGACGGCGCGCTCGTCGGGGATGATTTTGTAGTCGGCTTCGAACGGCGTGGTGAGCCACTCGCGGAGGAGGGCGAGGCAGGCTTGGCCGGGCTCGTCGGCATAGATGCCGGCGCTGGCGCGGTCGGAGATGTTGAGGATGCCGATTTTGGGAGCGGGCATGGAAACGGGGAGATTTTTAACCACGGATGGCGCGGATGAACACGGATAAAACCGGGGAACGAGAATTAATTTTTACCACGGAGACACGGAGGCGCAGAGAACGGAGTGAGGAAGTGACGGAGGGCCGGAGGTTACGCCGGGGAATCAAGGGCGCGGAACTGGGCGATGATTTGGGCGGGGGTGACGCCGCGCTCGCGGAGGGTGCGGAGGGAGAGGGCGTCGTGGCGTTTGGCGAGGCGCTCGCCGTGGTCGTCGAGCATGAGCGGGGCGTGGTAGTAGGCAGGCGCGGCGTGGCCGAGGGCGCGGAAGAGGAGGAGTTGGCGAAAGGTGGAGCGGATGAGATCGGCGCCGCGGACGACTTCGGTGATGCCGAGCTCGGCGTCGTCGACGGCGCAGGAGAGTTGGTAGCTGGGGGCGTCGTCTTTGCGCCAGACGAGGAAGTCGCCGAAGTCGCGGCCGGCGACGGCGCGTTGGGGGCCGCAGCGGGCGTCGGAGAAAAAGATTTCTTCGCCGTCGGGGACGCGGAAGCGCCAGTTGACGGTGATTTTTTCGCCGAGGGGCGGGAGCGGGGCGTCGGCGGGCGGGCGGAATTGGGGCGGGTAAACGGGTTCGTCGTCGGGGGCGGGCGGGGCGGCGGATTCGTGCGGGGCGGAAATGGCATCGAGGACATCGCGGCGCGTGCGGGTGCAGGGGAAGATGAGACCGGCGGCGTGGAGGGCGGCGAGGGCGGCGCGGTAGCGGGGCAGCCGGGCGCTTTGCGTGACGACGGGTTCGCGCCACGTGAAGCCGAGCCAGCGGAGGTCGGCGAGCATGGCGGCGACGAAATCGAGGCGGAAGCGGAGGGCGTCGAGGTCGTCGTTGCGGAGGAGGAGGTCACCGCCGGCGGTGCGGGCGCGTTCGGCGGCGAGCCAGAAGGTGCGCGCGTGGCCGAGGTGGAGGTGGCCGGTGGGCGAGGGGGCAAGGCGGCCGAGATACGGTGTCGGCGGCGCGGAGCCGGGAGGTGAGAGGTGAGAGCGGAGCGTGGGCACCGGTGAGAATGGGGCGGGCAGAGCAGAGGGTTGAGCGTTGGGAGCAGGCACCGGAGGAACAGCTGGATGGAGCTTTGGGTTTGATCTCTCAACTCTCAACACTCACCTCTCAACGCTTTCCCATGGCCAAACTGCTTTGCGTCTACTGTTCCTCCAGCGACCGGCTCGATCCGAAGTATTATGCCGCGGCGACGGAGCTGGGGTATGAGTTGGTGGCGCGGGGCTGGGGGCTGGTTTACGGCGGAGGCAAGACCGGGCTCATGGGCGCGGTGGCGCGGGCGGTGAAAGAAAAGGGCGGGAAAGTCGTGGGGGTGATTCCGGAATTCATGAAGGTGCGGGAGCTGGCGTTCGACGAGGCGGATGAACTCATCAGTGTCGTGACGATGCGGGAGCGGAAGCTGCTGATGGAGGCCCGGGCGGATGCGTTTGTGACGCTGCCGGGCGGGTGGGGCACGCTGGAGGAGATCATGGAAATTCTCACGCTGCGGCAGCTCGATATCGTGAAGAAGCCCTGCATTTTTTTGAACCAGGACGGGTTTTACGACGATCTGGTGAAGTTGTTCGAGCGGATGCTGGCGGAGAAATTTTTCAAGCCGTCGAACATGGCCCTCTATCGCACGGCGGCGACGGTGCCGGAGGTGTTCGCGCAGATCGAGGCGTCGGCGGGAGCGCAGGCGGAGTCGAAGTGGTTTGAAACGCGGTGACGGAGGGCGCCGGCGGATTTGGCCCACGGAACACACGGAACAGACGGAAAACGAGCCGGGAGAAACGCGGAAAATTTATGCAGCGAAACGCGGTTTTGCAGTTGTTGCGGGCCCATGCGAGCCGGGTGCGCGATCCGCACGAGGCGGAGATGGTGGCGGCGACGATCGCGTTTGCGGAGGCGGAGGTGGAGTGTCTGCGGCGGGAGTGCGGGCCCGGGCATTTGACCGGGTCGGCGTGGATCGTGAGTCCGGACCGGACGCGGACGCTCCTCACGCATCACCACAAGCTGGACAAGTGGCTGCAGCTCGGGGGGCACGCGGACGGCGACCCGGATTTGCTGGCGGTGGCGTTGCGCGAGGCGCGCGAGGAGAGCGGGCTGGCGGCCGTGCGCGCGGTGAGCGGCGAGGTCTTCGATGTGGACCGACATTGGATCCCGGCGCGGAAGACGGAGCCCGGGCACTATCACTACGATCTGCGCTTCCTGATCGAGGCGGATCCGAATGAGCCGCTGGTGATTTCGAACGAGTCGAAGGATCTCGCGTGGGTGGACGTTGCGGGGGTGGCCGCGCTCAATCCGGAGGAGTCGATGGCGCGGATGGTGCGGAAGACGGTGGCCGCGCGGAGCGCGGAATGACCAAGGACCCAGGTCTCATGCCGAATGACTGAGCCGGAGCGATTTTGTCTGCCGTAGGCAGCGCGCTTGCGCGCGCTCCGAAAACGCGCCCGCAAGCGGGCCGCCTACGAAGTCACCATTCGGCTTTGAATGTTCGAGGACAAGGGCGTTGGGCTGAATCGCCGCGGCTGAGGTTGCGCGCGGCCTGATCGGTCGATTTTTTCGGAGAGGGTGAGTCGGCGGGACGCGTTACACGACCGGCACGATGAGGCCGGCGGCGCGGGCCAGATTGGCTTGGCGGCGATCGAAGGTGAGAAACTCTTGTGATCCGAGCACCACCGCCGCTGCCACGTGAAGGATGTCGAGGCTGCGGGTGCCGAGGGTGTCAGAATGGAGGGCGCTGAGTCGTTCGGCTTCCGTCAGCACCTCGGTCAGTGGAGGCGATAGGATGACGAGAACTCCGTTGGCCAGATCGGCGAGCAACGCGTTGAGCGAAGTATCGCGCTGTGCGCTGGTGATCTCGCGGCGAAATACCCGCAACCGGAGCGCGTTGCGGACTTCCAATTGGTGGATCCAGACGATCGGCAGGGGCTGCGACTGTTTGTCCAGACACGGATGGCCCGGGCGGTGTGGGCGTCGGGCGCGTAGAGCGAGCAGAGCAGCGCGGCATCGGCGTAACCGCTCATGAGTCGCCGCGGGAATTTGAAATGATTGCGGAGGCGGTGGTGGGCAGCACCTTGTCCCCATAGATCGCTTTGAGGCGGGCGGCAAAGTCCGGCAATTTGACTTTGGTTTTGCGCTTCATCGGCGAAAGCACGGCCACGGGTTTTCCTCGGCGGCAGACTTGGACGCTTTCACCCCCGGCCACGCGCAGCAGGACGGCGGTGGTGTCGTGCCTCAGCTCGCGAATCGTGGTGGTTCTCATGGTGTCACACAGAGGTGACACGACGCGGAAATGTCAAAGCGCGGCGGGTCGGGGCGTTGGGCGAAGGGTGCGGACAGCGGCGGCCGTGCGGCGTGAGGGCACGCACGGCGGGGCGGAGGCCGCGCCCTACTTCCAGAGCGGGACAAGTTCGTCTTTTCGGACCCAGCCGGTCTGGCCGTTTTCGAAGGTGAGTTGCTGCCAGCCGAGGAAGGATTTGGTGACGAGGGCGACGCTGCCGGCGGCGAGCGAGGTCGTTTTCTGGGTGGTGTCGGCCTCGGTGGGAATCGAGCGCAGGGTGCCTGCGCGCCAGGCGACCACGGCGGAGGCGTCGGCGGCGGGGCCGTAGCTTTGCCAGCCGAGCGCGGCCGCGATGGCGAGGAGCAGGGCGAGCGGGAGCAGGGCAAAGGCCGCGGCGGCGAGGAGGCGGGAGCGGTGGCCGTAGGCGCGGGCGACGAGGGCGGCGACGGCGAGCGCGGCGAGCCAGGCGGCGGCGAGGAGGAGGCGTTGCCAGGTGGCGGGGGACGCGAATTGGGCGAGCGTTTGGCGGGCGGTCGGCCGCAGGAACGGGGCGAGCGGGGCGGGGGCGAAGCCGGCTTTTTCGGAGGCGTGGGCGAGGTGCCAGCGGACGGCGGGGTGGGCGGGGTTTTGGACGAAGGCGGCGGCGGCGTGTGCGGCGGCTTCGCCGGCTTTGTCCTGTTGCGCGAGGGCGAGGGAGAGGTTGTGGTGCGCGGTCCAGTCGGTGGGATGCTGGGCGAGGGTGTCGCGCCAGAATTTTTCGGCGGCGGAGAATTTGCCGGCGGCATAGTCCGCGGCGGGCGCGGCGGCGCGGAGTGGGTCGGGGAGTGCGAGAGCGAGGAGGAGAAGGGCGGCGAACGGGAAGAGGTTGCGCGGGAGGAAGAGGCGCAGGGGATTGAAGCCGGGGACGCGTTTCGCGGTGAGGGCGGCCTCGGCGCGGGCGATCCAATCGGGGGGGAGATCGGCCTTCGCGCCGTAGAGGGCGCGGTCGCTTTCGAGCCAGAGGGCGGACCAGGCGGCGTCGGCGAGCGCGGTGGCGGGCGGGGCGGCGTGGCGGAGTTGCCAGAGAACGGCGGTGTCGTGCTGCCAGGCGAGGAGGAGCTGAGCGTTGAGAGCTGAGGGCTGAGAGCCAGAGGCTGAAGCTGGGCGGAGTTGGGCGAGGGTGGCGGCGAGGCGGGCGCGGGCGTCACGCCGGGGGCGGAGCGGGTCGGTTTGTTGGGCGCGGCGGATGGCGAGCGCGGTCCACCAAGCGAGCAGGCAGAGGACGGGGGACAGGAGCCCGACGGTCAGGGTGCGAGCGGAGAGCGGCGTGCTGGCGGGGGTGGCGCCGGGCAGCGGGTCGCGCGGAATACCGGCGGGGAAGGCGGGCGCCGTGGCTGGCGGTTTCGGGTTGGCGCTGGCGGCGGCGGTGGTGGCCGCGTTGGCGGCGGCAGACGTGGGGTCGGGGGTTTGGCTGGCGGCGGGGGTGACGTTGAATTGCGGGGCGGCGGGCGCGGTGATGGTGACCGTGGTGCGCGGGGCGGAGACCGTCTTGTAGGTGCCGGTCTTGGGATCAAAGTAGGCGAAATTGACGGGGCCGAGCGTGTAAGTGCCGGCCTTGGTGGGGACGAGGACGACGTCCTCGGCGAGGGTGACGTCGAAGAGTTTGCCGTCGGAGGGGGCGCGTTTGGCTTTGGGTTGGACGACCTGGAAATCGTTGGAGACGTCGCGCTGGGGCAGACCGGCGAGGTCGGGCCAGTTGCCGGTGCCGCTGAGTTCGAGGGTCCACGTGATGGGTTCGCCGACGGCGGCTTTCTCGGGGATGACTTTGGCGACGAGTTTGAACTGGCCGACGGCGCCGCCGAAAGCGGCGGGCGCGGGCGCGGGGAGGGCGCGGATGGTGAGGGCGGGCCGGGCGGACTCGACGGAGAGGCGTTCGAGGCGCGGGGCCTGGAAGAGGCCGAAGCCGACGCTGCCGGTCTGCAGGCGGACGATCTGGGTGACGGGGTTCAGCGTGAGGGCGCCGGGGTTTTTCGCGTAGGCGCGGGTGCGATACACGATGTTGAGCTTGGCCTCGCCGTTGACGATGCGTTCGCCCGGTTCGGGCTTGGACCAGTCTTCGGCGACCAGCGGGCTGGCGCTCCAGTCGGGGTTGGTTTCGAGCTGGCTGAAATTGCGGCGGTTGACGTCGAGGGTGTAGAGGAGCGGGAAGACTTCGCCGGCCCAGAGGGTGTTGGTGCCGGGGACGAGTTGGGACGAGGCGGCGGTTTCGAGGGAGGGATTGCGGGCGGCGCCGGCGGTCTGGAAGGCCGGGACGCGGAGGTCGCCCTTGTCGGTTTTGACGTCGAAGGCGGGGATGGTGACGGGGTTGTTGGACCGGGCGCGGAGACGATAGGTGAGCTGCACGTAGTCGGTGCGGCGGAAGTTATTGAACTCGGTGCGCGAGCCCTGGCCGGTGAGATCGGCCTGCACGCCCTCGATGGGCGGGAGGCGCGGTGCGCCGTTGGGCGAGCAGTTCTCGAAGATGAGGACGAGTTCGGCGGGGTCGGCGTCGGAGGGCTCCCAGCGGACGGCCTGGGCGTGCGCGCGGGAGGTGCCCAGGGCGCTGAACACAGCGGCGAGGGAGAGAAGGAGGGCGAGGCGGACGAGGCGCATGGGCGTGGTTCTAGTTCGCGTTTAACGTGAGCCCTGAATCGCCTGCAAGCAGGCTCCTACCGCCGGGCCGGTTGGTATCATCGTGAACGCGCATGGGTGTTACCAATCTTTGCCCTTGGTTTTCACCCCGGGCTTTTTTTCACCTTCCATGAGTTGGAAGAGGTGGGCGGGAGAGTCTTGGCTGCGAAGCTGCTCGAGTTTCTGGAGCGGGAGCGCGAGGGAGGGATCGGCGGGGGGTTGGTCGGCTTCCTTTTTTTCGGGCGTGCCGCCGACTTTTTGGGTGCCGGGGTCTTCCGGCGGGGGCGGGGGCGGCGGCTCGTTTTTCTTCATGTCGCCGAACGCGGATTCACCCCGCTTGGACGGGTCGTCTTGGTCCTGCGGCTGCTGGTCCTGTTTCTTTTGTTCGTCGGACTTTTCCGGCGGCGAGTCTTTGGGGTCTTTGGACGGCTCCGGCTGGTCGGATTTTTTCTGATCCTGGTTTTTCTGATTTTGGTCTTTTTGGTCCTGTTTATCTTTTTGGTCCTGCTGGTCTTTGTCGTCCTGCTTTTGCTGCTCCTGTTTTTGCTCTTCGGATTTTTTGAGGAGCGCCTCGAGTTCTTCGCGGAGCTTGGACCAGTCGGCGGTTTTAGGATCGAGTTGGGCGCCGGCGGCGACGGCGGCGAGGGCGTCGCGGACGGGGCCCTCGGGGATGGGTTGTTGTTCGGATTGGAGGCGGCCGCCCCACGTGACGGTTTCGCGGCCGAGTTCGGCCCAGTCGCGGGCGGTGCGGGATTCGGCGGCGGCGACGCGGCCGACGATTTTGGCGAGGGCTTCGGAGGCGGGGGCGGCCGGGGGCGGCGATGCGGGGGCGGGCTTGGTGGCCGGCGTGCCGGGCGGGATAATGGCGAAGGCGGAGGGGAGAATGAGGCAGGAAAGCAGGAGCAGCGCAGCGAGGGTGGCGGCAGCGGGCGGGCGGGGCGCCCGGGTTGCCGCGGTGAGCGTGAGGTTGCGGGGGCGGGGGCGCACGGGGAATTCGGCGTAGAAACTGACGAGGAGGCACCAGAGACCGAGGGCGAGGGGCCACTGGAAACGTTCGGCGAGGCGGATCGTGTTTTTTTCGAGGAAGCGGCCTTTCTGGCCGGCTTCGACGGTTTCCTTGACGAGGCCGGCGAGGTCGAGCCAGCCGCTGGCGTCGCGGTAGACGCCGCCGGTGGCGGTGGCGAGTTCCTGGAGCGTGGCGCTTTCGAGTTTGGAGAGGACGACGGCGCCGCGTTCGTCTTTGATGAAGCCGCCGGTGCCGTCGGGAATCATCGCGCCGCCCGGCGTGCCGACGCCCAGGCCGAGGACGCGGATGTTTTTCGCCTTCAGATCGTCGATGCGGGGCTTCCAGTTCTCGTCGGTGGCCTCGCCGTCGCTGAGGATGACGAGGAAGCGGTCGGCGGCGTTGGTGCTGCCGAAGGCCTGGAGGGAGGCGTCGAGCAGGGCGCGGTAGTTGGTGCCGCCCTCGGGCAGAAATTCGGGGCCGAGGGCGGGGAGGAATTCGCGGAGGATTTCGTAGTCGGCGCTGAGGGGGCTCTGGAGAAAGGAGGTGCCGGAGAAAACGACGAGGCCGACGCGTTCGCCCTCGAGTTTTTCGAGGAGGGACTGGATGAGGAGTTTGGCGCGTTCGAGGCGCGACGGTTTGACGTCGGGGGTGAGCATCGAACGGGAGAGATCGATCGCGAGAAGGATTTCGCGGGACTGGTCGAAGACGGGTTCCTCGAGGCGGCCGTATTGGGGGCGGGCGAGGGCGGTGAGCGCGAGCGCGAGGCCGGCGGCGAGCCAGAAGCGCGGCCGCGCCGCGCGCGGGGAGGGCTGGGCGTGGGGGGTGGCGAGGGTCAGCGCGTGGGCGCCGGCTTCGGCGCGGAGGATCTTCGGGTGCACCACGCCGGCGCGGCGACGACGGTGGGTGAGTTCCCAGGCGAGGAGCGCGACGGGGGCGAGGAGGAGCCAGAGAAGTTCGGGGGTGGCGAAGGTCATCGGGAGGAGGCGAGGGCCGAACCGCGCGGCGCGACGGCGCCGGCGGGAGCGGGACGCGAGCCGAGCGCGCGGGAGAACAGCGCCGCGAGGGCGAGGGCGGCGAGGCCGGGGGCGGCGAGCCACCAAAAGAGTTCGGTGGTGATGAGGTAGCTCTTGGACTGAAATTCGATTTTTTGGGCGCGGTCGATGGCCTTAAAGGCGGCCTCGACGGTATCGGTGTCGGCGGCGCGGAAGAATTTTCCGCCGGTTTCTTCGGCGATGACGCGGAGGGCGGCCTCGTCGAGGTCGGAGAGGACCATGCGGCGGCCGATGCGGCGGTTGTTGGCGTCGAAGACGGGCATGGGGACGTAGCCGTCTTTGCCGGCGCCGATCGTGTAGACGGGGATGCCGCGGGCCTTGGCGAGGGCCGTGGCCTGCTCGGGAGTCATCGCGCCGCTATTGTTCACGCCGTCGGTGAGGAGGACGACGAAGGCGCCCTGGCGCCGGCCGCCGGCCTCGCGTTTGGCCTGTTCGAGGCGGGTGAGCGCGACGCCAAGGCCGTCGCCGATGGCGGTGCCGTTTTCGAGCATGCCGAGTTTGAGGCGCTCGAGTTGGCGGGAGAGCCAGTCGTGGTCGAAGGTGAGCGGGGCCATCGTGTAAGCGCGGCCGGAGAAGAGGACGACGCCGATGCGGTCGGAGGGGCGCTGGTCGATGAAGGCCTGGATGACGGGCTTGATGGCCTGGAGGCGATTGATGGCCTCGCCGTTTTTCTCGTAGTCCTCGGCGAGCATGGAGCCGGAGAGGTCGACGGAGAGCATGATGTCGTAGCCCTGGGAGCGGACCTCGCGTTTGTCTTCGACGCGTTGGGGGCGGGCGAGGGCGACGACGAGGAGGACGAGGCCGAGGAGCGCGAGGCCGACGGGCCAGCGGGAAGGGGCGGAGAGCGAAGGGCGATGCCAGGCGGCGGCGAAGGGCACGAGCAAAACGGGCACGCGGCGGCGGCCGCGCAGCCAGAGGACCAGCGGGAGGGCGAGGAGGGCGAGGAACCAGAGCGGGTCGTGGAAAGCGAGGTGGCCCATGGTCGTTCAGCGGCGGCTGCCCGTTCTCATGCGGGCGTGGAAGAAACGGACGAGGGCGTCGAGGCGGTTTTGCTCGGTGCCGACGACGAGGCGGCTCAGGGCGTCGGGGAAGAGGGTGGTCCAGGCGTCCTCGCGTTGGCGGCACCACGTGGCGTGGGCGGCGCGTTCGGCGGAGTTGCCGTCGAGGGTGACGAGGCGGCCGGAGGTGGGGTCGTAGGCGGCGAAGGCTTCGCCGTCGGGCAGGGCCCGCTCCCACGGATCGTCGACGCGGAAGCCCATGGTTTGGTAGCGGCGTTGGAGGACGGTCCAGCCGTCGGGCAGGTCGCGGGGGGGGAAGTCGCCGAGCCAGAGGAGCACGCTGTGTTTCGGGGCGGCGCGGGCGAGGAAGCGCCAGGGCATCTCGGGGGCGGGATCGGTGGGCGCGGGCGCGGGGCGGGCGAGCAGCGAGGCGGCGGCGTGCATGATCTGGCCGCGGCCGCGGACGGGTTCGCGGACGATTTTGCCCCCGGGGCCGGCGTAGACGAAGCCGACGCGGTCGCGGTTGACGGCGCCGAGGAGCATGACGAGGCCGGCGAGTTCGAGGAGGGCCTCGCGCTTGGATTGCGCGCCGGAACCGAAGGAGAGCGAGGGGGAGTCTTCGAAGACGACGAGGAGGGTGACCTCGCGTTCTTCGACGAATTTCTTGCGGTAGGCCTCGCCGAGGCGGGCGGTGACGTTCCAGTCGATGTCGCGGACGTCGTCGCCGAACTCGTATTTGACGACTTGGTCGAACTCCATGCCGCGGCCGCGGAAGGCGGAGCGGTATTCGCCGCTGAGGACGTTTTCGACGGCGTGGCGGACGCGCCACTCGAGTTGGCGCAGGAGGGCCAACGGCGAAGCGGCGGGCGCGGGGGCGGAGGCCGGGGGAGTGGGGGAGAGGAGAGCCAAGGCGGGCGGAGCGGCGGGAGCGCGGGGGCCAGACGGGAGATGAAGCGAAAGAGGAACGAGAACGATTAGGCGGTGGTGGGACCCGGGGTGCGCTCGACGACTTGGGCGACGATTTTGTCGGCGGTGATTTCCTCGGCTTCGGCTTCGTAGGTGAGACCGATGCGGTGGCGGAGGACGTCGGGGGCGAGTTCCTGCACGAGGGAGGGCGACAGGTAGTCGAGACCGCGGAGCCAGGCGAGGGCGCGGCCGGCCTGATAGAGGGCGAGGGAGGCGCGGGGGGAGGCGCCGAAGTTGAGGTAGCGTTTGCCGGCGCCGCCTTTTTCGGCGAGAGCGCGCGTGCCGCGGACGAGGGCGAGGATGTAGCCTTGGACGGCCGGAGAGAGATGGATGCGGTCGACTTCGGCGCGGAGGGCGAGGAGTTCTTCGCCGCTGGAAACGGAGGCGAGGGCGGGCTGCTTGGTTACCTGGCCCCAGCGCTGCATCATCTGGGATTCTTCCTCGGCGGTCGGGTAATCGACGATGAGTTTGAAGAGGAAGCGGTCGGTCTGGGCCTCGGGGAGCGGGTAGGTGCCTTCTTGCTCGACGGGGTTTTGGGTGGCCATCACGAAAAACGGCCTGGGCAGCTGGATGGTTTGCCCGCCGATGGTGACCTGGCGCTCCTGCATGGCCTCGAGGAGGGCGGATTGGACCTTGGCGGGGGCGCGGTTGATTTCGTCGGCCAGGACGAGGTTGGCGAAGATGGGGCCGCGGTGGGGGGTGAACTCGCCGGTTTTCGGCTGGAAAATCATCGTGCCGGTGACGTCGCTCGGGAGGAGGTCGGGCGTGAACTGGACGCGTTCGAAGTGGACGCCGAGGGCGGTGCCGAGGGAGCGGATGAGGAGGGTCTTCGCGAGGCCGGGCATGCCCTCGAGGAGGACGTGGCCGTTGGCGAGGAGGGCGACGAGCAGGCGCTCGACGGCGGCGTCCTGACCGATGACGGCTTTGCCAATTTCAGCGCGGAGTTTCTGGGACCAAGCGGGACCGTTGAGCATGAGAGGGAAAGTGAAAGGGAGAGGGAAAGTGAACGGGAACGTGAAAGGGAGAGGGAACGTGAAAGGGCGAACGCGGTGAGGGACGCGGCGGCGTTTGACTCGGGGACCGAAGAATAGTTTCCCTAAGAGCAAACGGGGCGACGATGGCTTTACCAACTCAAATTGAAGAAAGACTCCGGGCTCTCGGCGTGCGCGTCGCGGACGTGGAGGAGAAGTTTGTGCGCGGGACGGGGCCGGGCGGGCAGAAAATCAACAAAACCAGCAGCACGGTGTGGCTGCGGCACGGGCCGACGGGCGTCGAGGTGCGGTGTCAACGGGAGCGCTCGCAGGCGGTGAACCGCGAGGTGGCGTGGGCGGAGTTGTGCGCGAAGCTGGAGGCGCGGACGCGGGTGGCGAAAGCGGCGGTCGTCGATGCGCGGGAAGAGGCGCGGCGGCGGACGCGGCAAAAATCGCGCGGGCAGAAGGTGCGGATGATCCAGACGAAAAAACACCGCGCCGGGCACAAGGCCAAGCGCGGGCGGGTGGGCGGGGACGGGTGGTGAGGGAAGGAACGATTGGCTTTGCCGAGGCCCGGGAAAGCGTTTTCGTTTCAAGCATGGATTCGGCGGAAAAAATATTCGAGGAGGCCCGGCGGGCGGGGATCGATCTGAATCTGGTGGATCTTAAACTGGAAATGACCCCGGAGGAGCGCGTGACGAACCACGATTCTGCGTTGCAACTCATGTTGGCGCTAAGGGAAGCCAGAAACAGCCGTGACGAATTTACAGCTATTGCTTCAGCGGCTGAGTGACGGCGGGATCGAGTTTGTCGTGATCGGTGGGTTCGCCGGAATCCTGCACGGCTCGTCGATGGTTACCGACGACTTGGACGTCTGTGCCGTGTTGACCGGCGAAAATATCGAAAAAATTCGGGCGGCGCTCAAAGATTTGAAACCGGTGCATCGGATGACCCATGGCCGACTTTCGTTTCTGGACCATCCGGCCAGCGGGCAGGCGATGGAGAACCTTTATTTGAAGACGGATGCGGGCGTCGTCGATGTGCTGTCGTCCGTGCTCGGTGTGGGCGAATTTGCCCGCCTGCGGGCGGAGGCGGTGGAAATCGATTTGTTCGGCCGGCGTGTGGCGGTGATGTCGTTACGCGATCTGATCGTGGCGAAGGAGGCCTGTGGGCGTGAAAAGGATTTGCTGACGGCGAAGGAGTTGCGGGCGATTGAGGCGAAACAAGCCCAGCGGAAGTAAGCGAAGCCCATGCGGCGTGTCGCTGCCCTTACAACCGCTCGACGGCGTCGCCGACGCGGAGGGTGCCGGACTTGGTTTCGTGGGTGAGATTCAGGGCGAAGTGGATGCGCGTCGGATCCGTGGGGTCGCGGCGGTAGGTGGCGAGGGTGCGGAGGGGTTCGTGGCCGCGCTCGCCGGAAAACTGGTCCGTGGTGGTCACGCTGCAGCGGGCGCAGGGGCCGCCGCTGCGAAACGTGATGGCGCCGATGCGGACGCGCGACCAGGTGTCTTCCGCGAAGGCGGGGCAGCCGCTGACGACGAGCGAAGGCCGGAAACGGTCCATCGGGACGGGCTCTTCGCCGATCGAGACGAGGCGGTCGTTGAGGTGGGCGAGCGAGGCTTCGCTCACGACGAGAAACGGGTAGCCGTCGGCGAAGTTGAAGAGGTCGGAGGAAACGACGCGGTCGTCGACGACGGGGGCGTGGGTTCCGGCGGCGGCAAAGGCGGGGCGGTCGAGGACGGGACGGCGGAATTTTTCGCCGATGCGGACGAGGTGGCACGGGACACCGAGAAAAGCGGAGAGCCAGGCGGAGACCGCGCGGCCGCAGTCTTCGGCGACGAGGCCGTGACTCCGCCAAATGGAGACGGTGCGAAGGGGAGCGGGCGCGGTGGCGCGCAAGGGCACGGAAATCTCGCCGGCGCCGTCGGCGCGGAGCAGGAGGGCGGTGGCGGTCAGTTCGGTCGAGATGAGCGCCATGCGCGGGAGCGGGCGCTGGGTGAGGTGCGCGCCATTTTCGTCGACCACCAAAAAGCGGCGGTCGCCGACGAGACCGAGGGCGTCGATGGCGGCGGTGGCGACGGCGCAGCCGCGGAAGGATTTGACGGGGTAGAGAAAGAGGCCGGTGAGGTGCATCGCGGCCGGTGTGATGGCGGGCCGCGGCCCCTTTCGCAATGCCACAGCGGTGACGCCAGCGTTCCGCCACGGAGCCCTCCGAAAAGGGAGGGCCTATTTGATGCCGACCGTGACGACCGAGATGAGCGGACGTTCTCCGAGCTGAGTGGCGATACGAATCGTGGCCTGGGCCGGGGTGGAGCTGTCGGTGACCAAGACCCGAAGGCGGTAGGTGCCGACTTGGGCGGTGGGTTCGAGGAAGGTGATGAAGCGTGGGTCGACGCAGGTGGCTTCCGTTACGGTGGCGTGGGCGGGGTCGTCCACCTTGATGGTGAAGGATTTTTCCTCAGGCACCGCGTCCTTGCTCCAAAACAAGGCGGTGGGACGAATGGCCACGGGCTCCGGGATGTCGACGACCAGCAACAGGGTGACGGGCTGATCGGCGGGGGCGTCGGTGGTGACGGTGACGGACTTTTGCTGCCGGCCCAGGCGTCCGCCGACGGTGAATTCGACGCGCACCGTGCCCGTCTCACCGGGGGCGAAGGACTCCTTGCTGACCGCAGCGGAGAGGCAATCGCAGCTCGGACGCAGGGAGGTGAAGTGCAACGGCTGACTGCCGGAGTTCCGAAACGCGAATTCTGCAACCGTTTTCTCCTGGCCGGGAGCGACGCGGAGTTCCGCCGCCATGCCCGACCACGACACGGCGGCTTCGCAGACGACTCCGACCAAGGCGGTCAGGGTTGCGGCCCACAGGGGGAGCGGGCTGGGGGTTATTTTTTCATGGGGTGCTTTCATTGCCACGGCCGAACCACGGAACGAACTGCGTTGAAGACGTTCGCTTAGACTCGATCACTGCGACGACCCCAGACGCAAAGCTGACCCTGTCCGGCTGACCCTGTCCGGCTGCCCCGACTTGCCGCACATGTTACCTGACCCTGTCCGGCTGCCCGTTTGTCTATGGCTTTGCCTCGGGGAACGCTGGCGCCACGTTGAGGTATTGGTTGAACCAAGGCAGTTCTAGCCGCGTCGCGCTCGCCCGGTGGCGGCAACCGGCTTGTCTAATTGTTTCCCGTCGCGCTCGGCGACGCGCCGGTCGGCGATGCCGCCTGCTGGGCGATCACGTAGGCCGCCGCGGCCCCCACGACCAAAAACATCACGATACCCGCGATCATCCACAAATTCACCCGAGTCGTTGGGCGGTGCACGTTCACTTCGGGAAGGCCGCTACTCTCTTTATCGATCGACATCAAATCCCTGACAGCCCGCTCCAGCGTTAGTGCCCGAAGAGGTCAAATCAGGGCCGTGGGCCCGGAGTCGAGAGCCCGCCGCGCTTCAGATACCGCCGACGATTGTATCGCGCTTCTACCCAGATTTCTTGCTGAGAAATTCGGATCGATCGAGAGGGTGTAACCTGACTGGACGGCAGAGAAGGCCAACGCCCCATCCCAGTTCCGGCAGAGGCGGTGTAGGGTGCTCGGCGAACGCCAGCCTGAACCTCGCGTTGCCCCCAACCGCATCGATTCACTGACGCTGGCTCATAATGTCCACG
>CAJAYO010000821.1 GCA_903948415.1 uncultured Opitutia bacterium
CCGCCACGCCCGATGCCACCCACGTTTTTACCGGCTGGAGCGGCGACCTCTCGGGTTCCGCCAATCCGGTTTCGTTCGTCGTGAACACCGCGACCAATTTTACCGCGAATTTCGTCGAGGCCAGCTTCGTCCTGACCACGGCCGCGAACACCGGTGGCACCGTGACGCCCGGCGGCACCTATCCCTCCGGTATGGTCGTCACGGTCACCGCTGCACCCGAAAGCACTCACCGTTTTATCAACTGGACCGGAGACGCGAGCGGTACCGCGGCGACCACGGCCGTCACCCTGGACCGCGCAAAATTAGTGCAGGCCAATTTCTCTGCGAAGACTGCGCAAATAATCACGTTCGATCCACCCGGCGACCACGGGCTGACCTCGCCGCCCTTTGCTATAACCGCCAGCGCGACCTCGGGATTGCCCGTGAGTTTCTCGCTCCTCGGCGGTCCGGCGATTTTGACGGGGAGTTACGTTGAAGTGACAGGGGCCGGTCCGGTCACGCTCCAGGCCAACCAGCCGGGCGATGCCTTCTTCCTCCCGGCCACCCCGGTCAATCAGACCCTCAACGTCATCGCTGCGGCTAATCTCAAATATCGCGGCCAGTCGCGCACGCTGCTGCGCGATGAAACTACGCGCAATGCACCGCCCTTCGTCCTCGAAAAACCCTGACCGATTCCACCCATGAAAACGCTTTTCTGTTTCGCCGTACTCGTCGCGTTCGCCCGTGCCGCCGAGCCTTCGCCACTCGATCAACCCGTCGGCCCGCTCCGGTTCGAGAAAACGCCGTTGCCGGCTGCACTGCGTGCGTTGGGCCGCACCGGCCAGACCCTGATCCAGGCGGAAGCCGGGATCACCGGTGAGGTCACCATCGACTTTGCCGGTGGCACGGTGCGCGCCGCACTCTCGGCACTCATCGAACCGGCCGGTCTTTTTTTCGAGGCCACCGCTTCGGGCATTGTCGTGCGTCAGCGCCAGACCGTGCTCTACGCCATCGACTATCCGCAGCTCACCCGCAGCGGTTCGGGCAGCGCATCGATTACGCTCGGCGGCGCCACCGGCGGCAGCGGAGGAAATTCTCGCGGAATTCAGAATGGCGGGTCGCAGAATCTCGCGAGCGGGAACGCCGCGTCCGACGCGACGCAGGTGTCTATCTCGCAGGAGAACCAGAACACGTTTTGGACTACCGTGGAGGCAGAGCTGCGGACCATGCTGAAGGAGGGCGACAGCCTTGTGCTCAACCGCTTCAGTGGGGTCGCGCAGATCGCTGCGCCGGTCAAACGCCATGAGTCCATCCGCGCCTTCATTGAGCTCGTGAATCGCCGGATCACGCAGCAGGTCGAAATCGAGGCGCGCATCGTCGAGGTCACCCTGCGCGATGAACAAAAACTCGGCGTCGATTGGGATCTCGCGGCGTCCACCCTCGACGGCGTGCGGGTCCAGGCGCGCGCACCGCTCGATGTGGCCGGAGTCGGCGGCACGCTGCTCGGGGCCAACAGCTTCGCCGCCACCCTCGGATTCGGTCGGGCCTCCGCCATCATCCAGGCCCTGAAGCAACAGGGTGAAGTGAAGACGGTCGCGCAGCCGCGGCTGCGTGCACTCAACAATCAGACGGCCTTCATTAAAGTCGGCGAGGATCGCCCTTTTTTCCGCCTGCAACAAACGACCACGTTGCAGCAGCCGGGCGCAGCGACCGCGTTCAACCAGACGCAGGAAACGTTTTCCGTCTCGACCATCACCATCGGGACCATCCTCGCGGTCACGCCGCAGATCGACGGCGACCGGATGATCACGCTCGACGTGCTGCCGGCCATCACGCGGTTGCAGGCCATCGTGACAAGTCCGGACGGCCGACAGACCGCGCCCGTCACGGAAGTGAAACAGGCCTCGACCATCGTGCGACTCCGCGACGGCGAGACCGCGATCATTGGCGGACTCATCTCGGAGGAGACCGCTGCAACCGAGCGCCGGATTCCGCTGCTCGGCAAACTTCCTCTCATCGGCGCAGCGTTCCGCAGCAAGGCGAACCTCCGCGCGCGCACCGAGCTCGTGATCTTCCTCACACCCCGACTCGTCCACTGACCATGCTTGATTTTCTCCAGAGTTTTCGCGGCAGGGCCGTGGCGACCACCGGGTCCACCGAAATGAGCGGCGACCCGACGCGCACGTTCGACGCGATCCTGCGCGCCGCCGCCAGCGAGGGCGCGAGCGACGTTCATTTCGAACCCAAGGAGGACGGGCTGGTCGTGCGCTTCCGGCTCGATGGCGAAATGCACGGCCACGTTCGGCTGCCCGTTGCGCAACGCGAGGCACTGCTCGCGCGAGGCAAGATTTTCGGCGGGATGGACATCACAGAAAAACGCCTGCCGCAAGACGGACGCGCCATGCTCCGGGAGCGGGGCCGTCGGTTTCACCTGCGTCTCAGCACGCTGCCCACTGTCCACGGCGAGAGTCTCGTCATCCGGCTCCTCGACCAAACAATGCCGAGCCAGGATTTCGCGCAGCTCGGGCTCGCGCCGCCGCAAGCCGAGGCGCTCCGCGCATCGCTGGCGGGTCCGGCCGGACTCGTTTACCTCACCGGGCCGACCGGTTCCGGCAAGACCACGACCTTGCACGCGGCCCTCCACGCACTCGATCACGAGGGCAGGGTTATCCACACGTTGGAAGACCCGGTGGAATACGAATTCGCGGGCATTCGGCAGACGGAGATCCGCGAAAAGATCGGCCTGACGTTCGCCGCGTCCCTCCGCGCAGTGTTGCGGCAGAATCCCGACATTCTGCTCGTCGGCGAAACCCGCGATGCCGAGACGGCGCAGCTCGCCATCCGCGCGGCGCTCACGGGCCATCTCGTGCTATCGACTTTGCACACCAACGACGCGCTCGCGGCTATTCCCCGACTGCGCGATCTGGGCGTGGAAAGTTTTCTGTTGGCGGCGTCGCTGCGCTTGGTCGCGGCCCAGCGGCTCGTGCGCCGGCTCTGCGCCGAATGCAAGGAGCCCCACCCGGACAACGCCCGGCTGCGCGAGGCGCATCGGATGCCCGCTGCCCACTTTTGCCGATCTGTGGGGTGTCCGGTGTGCCGCATGCGCGGGTTTCAAGGCCGGCTTGCGATCCACGAGGTGATCCCCGCCGAAAAGTTTCTGCCGTTGATCGCGGCGCACGCGCCGTTGGCCGAACTGGCGGCGCTCCGCGATCGCGAAGGCGGCGCTACGCTTTGGCAGCACGGCGTAGCCGCCGCTGCGCAGGGGCTCACCACCATCGAACAGGTCGCCCGCGTGCTCTGATTTTTTCACCGGGCCACCCGGCCTATAACCCAAAAACATATGAAGAATACTGAAAAACCACGTCTCCTCACGCGGGGCTACTCCCTGCTCGAACTCGTCCTCGTCCTTGCGATTGTCAGCGTGCTGGTCGGCCTGCTCTTGCCGAAAGGCTTCGATGCGTTGCGCAACGCGCGCATCCAGCAGGTAGAAAAA
>CAJAYO010000822.1 GCA_903948415.1 uncultured Opitutia bacterium
CGCACCCACCCGGCCGCCGTCGAACTCGCCGGCCTCCGCGCCCGCGTGCGCCCCGAGGGCGGCCTCCTCATCGAGGTCCGCCCCGGTCCCGGCAAATCCTGGCGCTCACCCCCGCAAAAATGGTTCGTCGCCCTCGCGACCGCCCGCCCCGTCGATTTCGAATACCTCACCCCGCCCGAGGCCGCCCTCGCCCTCGCCCTCGCCGCCGAATCGCGCGCCGGCCTCCAGCCCCCTTCCCTCCGTCAACCGCTCGCCGCCGAGGCCACCGCCAATATCTTCCGCACCCGCGCCGCCCGCGAGGCCCTCGTGTTGCCCGACGGCAGCCCGTTCGTCCTCGAACCCGCCGCCCTCGTCCTCGAAGCCAGCCTTTCGCCTTCCGCCCCCGAGCGCCTCGACCTCCGCCTCGTCACCCCCGACGGCCGCAGCGCCGCCCGCGCCACCCTCGTCACCCTCCGCCCCTCCCCGCTCTACTTTTTCGAAAATCGCGTCTGGCCCGGCCCGCCCCCCACGCCCACCACGCCCCTCCCGACCGCCGCCCTCGGCGACACCCGCCTGATGTCGCGCCTGCGCGCCGTCGGCCTCCGCCTCCCCGCTTCCCTCGAGAGCAACGTCCGCCGCATCCCGCTCCGCCCCGTGCTCAAATGCTGGCTCACCACCGCTCCCGCCGACCCCGCGGACATGGTCTTCCACGCCCAGCTCCTCGCCCGCGCCGACGACCTGCCCTGCGAACAACACTGGATCCAGACCGGCTGGCAATGGACCCCGCGCGGCGCCCCCACCGCCCGCCGCCCCGGCGATCCCCTGCTCGAATTCGACCTCTCCTCCGCCCAGGCCGCCTCCACCCGCCTCGCCGATTTCGGCCTCGTCTGGCACGACTGGGACGCCGACTGGTCGCGCCCCGTCGCCAAAACGTTTCCCGAAGAATTCATCGCCTGGCACGCCACGCTCCCGCCCGGCCTCGCCGTCGACGCCTCCCCCGGCCTCGCCAATCTCCTCGGCCCGCCCCTCCGCGCCCACGTCGAATTCTCCGCCGCCCCCGCCGAAACCGCCGGCCGCGACTGGTTCAACCTCACCGTCAAACTCCGCGTCGAAGACACCAAACTCACCACCGAGGAAATCGCCCTCCTCATGAAGGCCCGCGGCAAATGGGTCAGCCTCCCGCGCCACGGCTGGCAACGCCTCGAGGTCGTCACCGACGATTCCGACCTCTCCACCACCGCCGCCCTCGCCCGCCTCGGCCTCGACCCCGCCGACGTCCTCGCCGACGGCCGCCCCGCGACCCACCGCATCCACGCGCTCCAGCTCGCCGCCGAGGCCGATCTCCTCGAAACCCGCGACGCCGCCCTCGCCACCGCCCTCCGCGAACGCGTCGCCACCCTCGCCGCACTCCCCCCGCCCCCGCTCCCCGCCGGCCTCCGCGCCACCCTCCGCCCCTATCAGCAGGAGGGATTCCATTTTCTCGCCCACCTTTCCGCCCTCGGCCTCGGCGGCATCCTCGCCGACGACATGGGTCTCGGCAAAACCGTCCAGACCCTCGCGTGGCTCCTCTACCTCGCCGAACTTAATCCTCAACTCCCCGCTTCAACCGCCGGCACCGCCCCCACCCCCTTCCGCGCCCTCGTCGTCTGCCCCAAGAGCGTCACCCACGGCTGGCTCGTCGAAAGCGCCCGCTTCACTCCCGCCGTCAACGCCACCGCCTACAACCCGTCCCTCGCCAACCCCGACGCCCAGCTCTCCTCGCCCAACGCCCAGCTCCTCGTCGCCAACTATTCCCAGCTCCGCATCAACGCCGAGTGGTTCCGCACGCAGAAGTGGGACGTCGTCATTCTCGACGAAGGCCAGTTCATCAAAAACCCCGGCAGCCAGGTCGCCTCCGTCGCCCGCGCCCTGCCTTCGCGCCACCGCCTCGTCCTCACCGGCACGCCGATCGAAAACCGCCTGACCGATCTCTGGAGCCTCTTCGCCTTCGCCCAGCCCGGCCTCCTCGGCACCCAAACCTCCTTCCGCCGCCAGCACGACCAGGCCGACGCCGAGGCCCTCGCCCGCCTCCACCGCCGCGTCCGTCATTTCCTGTTACGCCGCACCAAGGCCGAGGCCGCCCCCGACCTCCCCTCCCGCACCGAGGACGACATCGTCGTCGAACTCGAGGGCGAACAGCGCCGCCTCTACGACGCCGAACTCAAACGCGCCCGCGCCCAGCTCCTCGGCGTCGACAGCAACACCGCGCTCGCCGCCGTCCGCTTCAACGTCCTCGCGAGCCTCCTCCGCCTCCGCCAGATCTGCTGCCATCCCGCCCTCGTCGACCCCGCCCACCGCGACCTCCCGAGCGCCAAACTCGACGCCCTGCTCGAACGCCTCGAAGAACTCCGCGACGAGGGCCACCAGGTCCTCGTGTTCAGCCAGTTCGTCGGCATGCTCGAGCTCATCCGCGCCCGCCTCGTGACCGCCGGTATCAACTTTCTCATGCTCACCGGGGCCACGGAAAACCGCGCCGAACTCGTCGACGAATTCCAGAGCGACAAAACCAAAACCGTTTTCCTCCTCTCGCTCAAAGCCGCCGGCTTCGGCCTGAATCTGACGGCCGCCAGCTATGCGATTCTCTACGATCCGTGGTGGAACCCGGCCGCCGAGGCGCAGGCCATCGACCGCACGCACCGCATCGGCCAGACGCGCCCCGTGATCGCCTACCGCCTGTTGGCCGAAGGTACGGTCGAGGAGAAAATCCGCGCGCTGCAGAAGGACAAAGCCGCCCTCGCCGCCGCCGTCATCCAGGAAGAGTCCCTCGCGAGCATCCTCGACCTCGACAGCCTGCGCTCGATTTTGGAGTAGCGCCACCGCCCGCCGGCGCCGTCCTGCCGCACGGTGTTCCGCACTTCGACCTTGGCCGGCCCGCGGGGGCCGGTGCCCTTGACAGACCCGACGATGGGGTAAGACAGTAAGCCATGACGCTCACCCTTTCCACCAAAGGTCAGGTCGTTCTGCCCGCCGCCACGCGCCACAAGCTCGGCCTCAAGCCCGGCGCCCGCCTCGCGTGCCGCGTGCGCAACGGCGAGATTGTGCTCACCCCGCCCGCACCCGCCGCCAAGACCCGCCTCGTGCGCGACAAGCTCACTGGTATCCTCGTGCTCGCCAGCCCGCCCGGCACGCCTCCGCTCACGAGCGACCGCGTGCGCGCGCTCCTCGCCGACTTCCCGTGAAACTCCTCCTCGACGTCAACGCCCTGCTCGCCTGGGGACTCGACGCCCATCCGCACCACGACCGCACGCGCCGATGGCTTGCCGGGTTGCGGGGCAGTGACACGACCCTTTGCACCACGCCGATCACTGAGCTGGGATTCCTGCGTGTGGCCGC
>CAJAYO010000823.1 GCA_903948415.1 uncultured Opitutia bacterium
GACGGACTGCCCGGTGGCATTCGTGACGTAAGGATAACCGATCCCGATCCGCTCCTGCCAGCGGAGCGCGCCGCCGAGGTTCACGCCCTTCATGAAGCCCTCGCGGAAATCGTAACGCGTCACCAAATTGGCGCGCCATTTGCGGATTTCCGGGGCGGCGGTGCCGGACAGCGCGGCGGCGGTGCGGATCGAGGGGAGCGTCTCACCCACATATTGCGAATAGAAGTTCAACGTCTCGTTCGAGGCGGGATTGCGCGAGCCCGGCAGCAGCGCGCCGTTGTACATCGTATCAAGATTCTGCTTCCACGCGGCGGCGAACGCGAGTTCCTCGACGGCCACGTTGGCCTTGACGGCTTCGTTCTTGGCCACGCTGGCCGAGATGCGCCAGCTGCGCGTCGGATTGATGATCGCCTCAAATTCCGTGCCGGTGGACTCGGTGTCGCTGGTCGAGGCGAGATTCGTGATGCTCTCCGGCGTCCATTGGAGCGTGGCGCCGCTGCCGGTGAAGCGGGGATGAAAGTTTTTGTCGGGGCCCATGTTGCTCTTGAGGCGGGCGGGGATCGTCTCGTAGAGCGCGAGCGCGACGTCGCCGAAGGTCCGGAAGCTCGGGTGGATGTAGTTGAACTCCGCCGGGTTCAGGCCGGCGTCCCGGGCGGCGAGCACCCGGCCAATCATCGCACTGATATACGAGTAGGGATTGCCCACGCCGCCGATGGAGTCGGCCTCGATGCGCGTTTTGAAGCGGTTGATGCGCAGATCGAGTTTCCCGCCCAAGGTGGCGAACGAGACCCCGTATTCCCGCGTGTCGGCCGAGGGCGAACCGAGCTCTTCGTTCCAGATGTTGCGACGCTGGCCGACGGGATTGAAATTGCCCGATTCGTTCCACAGCACGCGCACCTCGGTTTCCCCGGGCAGCTTGAACGGCAGGCGGCCGACGACACTCTTGGTCCAGCTGCGCTTGCCCTGCGCGACGGCCGGCAGAAACGTGATTTTGGCGGCATCGAGGTTGCCATCCGGCAGGCGCGGAGGCGTGAGCGACGTGAACGCTTCGTCGCGATCCTCGCGCCAGCCGACGACGGTGACGACATGATCCTTGAGCCAGTGGCTCTGGAGCGCGAACGCGGTGGAGTCGAGGTCCTCGCGTTGGTCCACGACCCGACTGAGGATGCGCAGCGGCTTCGACGTGCCGGTGACGAACGAACGGCTGACCGGATTGTAAACTTGCAGGGTGTAGGTCTGCCCGTACTGCGGACGACCGCTCGTGATCGGCTGGAGGCGCACATCCTGCAGGCTGGGGGTGTTCAGCAGCGACGGGCCGAGATAGAACCAGCCGTTGACCTGCGTGCCGAAGGTCCCGGGCAACGCCCCGGCGAGACTCGACTGCGGATTGATCTGTCCGGCCGGATCCCACGTGCTGGAATAGCTGCGGTTGAAGCGCTCGATCTTCGTCTTGAACAACAGCGACGACAGGGTGTGCCGGCCGAAATGCCGCAGGATCGCCGAGTCGCTGCGCGCGAAGTCGTGCTTGATAAACGCGGTCATCTGCGCGGACTCGCGCTGCGTGCGGTTCAGCTGATCGCGGAAAACATCCGGCGTGCTGATGAACGGTCGGCCGAAGTTCGGGTTCGGGATCCCCAGCGGAAACTCGGGCGAGCGCACGCTGAGCACCGCGTTGACGTCGACCAAAATGCCTTCGTCGTTGCCGGAGCCGGGAATCGGAAAATCCCGGCGACGGGTGAAGGTCTGGTCGTTGTAGGCCAGCTCCAGGCCGGCCTTGCCGCCGAGGAGCAGCTGTTCGTAGCGGAAGTCGGCCGCGTCGAAACGCTGGTCGCGGTGATCGAAGGCCCCGGTCAGCAGCCGGTCATAAAAATTGAAGATCTGCGGATCGCTGAGGTGCGTGCGGACGTAGCCCGCGCGGAGGCGGTTCGCATCGCCGGTGGAGCGCAGGGCGCCGCCGGGGCTGCCGGGCAGCGTGGCGGGAATGGACCCCTGAAAGCCCTGCACGGCGGCGAGATTGGCCCCGGTGAGACCCACGCTGGCGTTCGCGGAACTCGGGTCCGCATAGACGAGCGCAAACTGGTTGTAGAGGGGGAAGCCTTGGATGATGCCCGTCCCGGCGCCCGTCACGGTGGCCCCGGCGGAGTTCTGCACGAGCTGCCGCGCGCCGTCGTATTTCCATTTCGGATTAATCGTGTTGAACCAGTTGCCGACGGTGAACGTCGGCGTGATCGCTTCCGGCGGCACACCGTCGATCCGGCCGGTTTCAAAATTGGCGCGGAAGGAGCCGCGGCCGAGGAACGAACCCCGTTGCGGATCGAGGACGCGGTAGGTGAGCGCCGCATAAAGGCGTTGGTCTTTGGCGTAGGCGGGTTTTTGACGGAACTTCGTATCATCGTTCAACAGGTCGAGGCGGATCGCGAGTCGCTGCGGGACGATGACCTGGTTCAGATGCGCTTCCTCGCGGTGCGAGTCGTAGGAGCTGAAGCGGGAGACGAAGCGGTAGTTGTCCTTGAACGTGGCCTTGCGCAGAGCCGCGTCGATCACGCCGCCCGCGCTGCCCACGCCCGCGAGAATGGCATTGGGCCCGCGACTGATCGTGACCGTTTCAAAGCTGTAGCCATCGCTCGGGATGTCCGACGCAAAAAAATCGCGCGTGCGGGTCGCCTGCGCGAGGGCGCGCACGCGGTTGACGCTCGACGGATCGTCGCGCACTTCGGCGGAGTTCTCCCCGACGAAGCCGGCGAAATTTCCGTTTTGGCCGCCGCCCTCCGTCGAGGTCGTGTAGGTCAGAATATCCTCGAGCCGCGTGACGTTGATGTCCGCGAGAAATTCCGCCGTGTAGACGGACACCGCCGCACCGACGTCCTTCAAATTCGTGTTGAGTCGCGTGCCGGCGAGCGTGGTCGTCGCCTGATAGCCGGTGTCCTGCGTCGAGGTGATGACGAACGGGCTCAGCTCGATCGGGTCGTCCTTCTTCGCCTCGGACCCGGGCGCAGGCAGCACGGTCTGGGCGAGGCCCGGCGACCCCAGCAGCAATCCGAGCAGCCCGGCCATGGCGAGCCGCGGAACTCGCCGACGCGTTTCGGCTGCGGGGCAAGGCTTCCCGCCGGGAAGTTGGCTCGAACCGGGGAAAGGGGCGACGGCCTGCGCCGTGAGTTTAAGAGTCGAGCCAAGGTACGACAGGTGCATGGGTGGGTGGGGGTTGAATCCGAAGCTAATCCGCCAGCATACCGACCGGATCGCAAGACTGCTACCCCCCCGTTCGGGGGAATCGCCCCCCTACTCGAGGTGCACGATGCCTTGGCGCACCGCACAGATGGCGGCGTCCGTGCGGTCGCGCACGTTGAGCTTGGCGAACAATGTCTTCAGGTGCGATTTGACCGTCTCGTCGGAAATATAGAGCTGCGCGCCGATCTCCTTGTTGCTGCGCCCGCGCACGAGCAACTGGAGCACCTCGCGCTCCCGCGGGGTGAGATCCTCGCGTTGGGCCCGCGCCGCGAGGCGCTCCGCAATCCGCGGCGGCAGTTCCGTGCCACCGCGCTCCACCGACCGGATCGTGCCCGCGATCTCCTCGGTCGACATGTCCTTCAACAAATACGACCGCGCGCCGGACTGCATGGCCCGAAACACGTCTTCGTCGGCCTCGTAAGTCGTCAGCACGATCACGCGCACCTCCGGATCACGCGCGCGCAGGCCGATGAGGGTCTCGACCCCACCGATGCCCGGCAGACGCAGATCCATCAACACCACGGAGGCGGCCCCCGGTAGGTAAGCGGCGAGCACCGCTTCGCCCGAGGGGAACTGCTCCGTCACGGTCATGTCCGGCTGGCTTTCGATCAACGCCGCAAGGCCCATGCGAAAGGTCGGATGATCTTCGACGATCATCACCGAGATGGCAGCGGGGGCAGACTTTTTCATCGGGCGCAGGGGAATGAAAAAGACTTACGCGGCCAAACCGTTGACCGCAACCTCGACGCGGGTGCCGCCCCCGTCACCGCGCCGGATCCTCAACTCGCCCTGCATCTGCTCGACCCGCTCCTTCATTCCCCGCAGGCCGAAGTGTCCGTCGGCGCGTTCCGGGGCGGGATCGAAGCCCCGGCCATCGTCGCAGACGACCAGGCGGACGCTCGTGGCTTCGAACGTGATCTCCAGCTCGATCGTCCGCGCCTGGGCGTGCTTCAGGGCGTTTGACACCGCTTCCTGCCCGATGCGCAGGAGATGGTTCTCGATCACCGGCGCCACGCGGCGCGGCTTGCCGTGCGCGTGCGTGCGAATCGTGCAACCGCGTCCGGCGCTCATCTGTTCGGCGACCAGGCGCAGCGCTCCCAACAGATCGGTCTTCTCCAAAATGTGCGAACGCATGTCCCAGATCGACTCCCGCGCCTCGGCCAGACAACTGCGGACGATGCCGTGGGCGGTGACGAGATGCGGCATCACGTCCTCGACCGTTCCGGCCTTGGCGGAATTCTTGGCCAATTCCATCTGCATCGAGACCGCGTTGAGATTCTGCGCGATCGTGTCGTGGAGTTCGCGGGCCAGCCGGTTTCGTTCCGCCAGCATCGCGGCAAATTCCACCTCCGCCAGTTTTCGGGCCTCCTCCCGCTGCGCGATTTGCCGGCGGGCCAGAACCGCCACGACAATCAGCGTGAGCAAAATCACCATCGCGCCGGCCACCGCGATCAGCATCGCCCGTCGGGCCGTCAGCCAGGGCGCCGCGCGGATCACGGCGAGATCCCCCGGGGCACGCAGCAACATCTGCATCTCCTCGGCGACCCACCGGCCCGCCGGCGGCAAAAAATCCGATTGGCCGGGCACGCAGATGCCCGTCGCCCGCACCCAGCTGCCCGGTTCCCACCGCGCGTCATGCGGCTCCCCGAACCCGGACGGCA
Organism: uncultured Opitutia bacterium; assembly: GCA_903948415.1. GTDB lineage: Bacteria > Verrucomicrobiota > Verrucomicrobiia > Opitutales > Opitutaceae > GAS368. The sequence continues at coordinate 4,890 of CAJAYO010000823.1, forward strand.
ACAGCGCGCCGATCGGGGTGCCGTTCCACGTGAGGGCCAACCGCACTCCGTCCGGCGTTTGCCGCACGGCGTCGAGCTTCGCCTCGATCTGCACGAGGTTGGCGTCCTGCCGGGAAATCTCCTCCGCCATGCGCAGCACGAGCGGGACCGGCGGCGGGCCAGCGGCGACCTTGCGAAAAATCGCGTCGCTCACGGTGGGCGCGTACCCGCCGTGATCGGCGAAGCCCACGACCTCGACCACATCGCCCGGTGAAAGGGCGCCCGGTTGTTCCGAGGCCACGCGCAACCCCCGGTCGCCTTCTTGGAGCCACACGGTCCGGCCCTGCCGATGCGCCGTCACGACCCCGCGCACGCGAATGCGGTGGCCGGTGAAACCGGTCGGCGTGAACCGCAGGATTTCATCGATCCGCTGCAGCGGCAGGCCAAAGGGATCGGCCGGCGGCGGCGTGACCACGGTGATCATCCCCTGCTCGGCGACGTGCACACTCGCGCGCACAAATTGCCGGTTGGCGTTGTGCACATTGAAGACAACGCCGCGCACCTTGACCTTCGCGTCGATCAATTCCCCCGGCACCACCCGATCGCGCACCTGCACCGTCACCCGGTCGTCCCCTTGCGCGAGCGTGATGGTCCAGCTTTCCGGCCCGGGGCGATCGGCCTCCGGTCGGTTTGCCGGAACGCCCCGCGGCGCCCTCCCGGCGGGAAATCGATCCGGCGGCGACGGGCTGCACGAGTGCACGATACCCTCGAATTCAACCCACGCGGCATCAAACCCACCGGCATTCAACTCGGCGGTGGTGGTGGCCCGGGGCGGCGGCAAAGGCCCCGTTCCGCCCCACGTAATTCGGCTCGCCTTCACGATGGGCGCGAAATCGCCCGCGCCCGTCACCCCGGAGAGCTCCACCCGGTCGCCGGGGCGCCGGGTGTCTCCAATCAGATGATTCACTTCCACGTAGATGCCGTCGGTCGCATCGCGCAGCACCAGGCTGTCCCGTTGGCGGGTGACCAGCAAAAGCGTTCCACTCAGCTGCACCGGTCGCGCCTTCGCCGCTTCTTCCGGCGCAAGCCTCCGCACCGCCGCCGCCGTGGTCAGCGGCAGCGGCGCCTCTTCCGCCCGCGCCAAGACCGCGGACAACATCACCCACGCCGCGAACCAGAGAGAAAAATCCTGCCACCGCGCAATCACGGACGGGAATGTTTTCAGCTTTCTCCCCATAGCGACCTAATAATCCGTGGGGCCCAGGCCGGGACCCGCGACGAAGCGAGGGGGCTTCGCGCTCCGGCGGGCGCACCGCGCACCCAAACCGTGAAGCGGACTACCTTGCGTCGCCTCACGATTAGCCTCGGCAAATCCCCGCCAAGTTTGAACGCTCCCAGCTATGGAAACCCCTCCCCTGCGCGTCGCCGTTGTCACCGGAGCCGGCTCGGGCATCGGCCGCGCCTGTGCCCTCGGCCTGCTCGACGCCGGTTATCGCGTCGTGCTCGTCGGTCGCCGCGTCGACGCGTTGGAGGCTACGGCCCGCGCGTCCGCTGCCGCGCCCGCCCACGCGCTCGTCGCGCCCGCCGACGTCACCGATCCGGTCGCGGTGCTCGCGCTGTTCGCCCGGGTCGTCGAGGTGTTCGGCCGCGTCGATCTCCTGTTCAACAACGCCGGCGTCAACGTCCCCGCGGTCCCGCTCGAGGATCTCTCCTTTGCCCACTGGCGCCAGGTGATCGACACGAATCTCACCGGCTCGTTTCTCTGCGCGCAGGCGGCCTTTCGCCAGATGAAGCTCCAGCAACCGCGCGGCGGCCGCATCATCAACAACGGCTCGATCTCGGCCCACGTCCCGCGCCCCAACGCCATCGCCTACGGCGCGGCCAAACACGCCGTCACCGGCCTCACCAAATCCCTCTCGCTCGACGGCCGCGCCTTCGACATCGCCTGCGGCCAGATCGACATCGGCAACGCCGATTCGCCGATGGCCGGCCGCATGCGCCATGGCGTCCCGCAGGCCAACGGCACCCTCGCCATCGAGCCCACGATCGATCTGCGCCACGTGGTCGACGCCGTGCTCTACATGGCCGGCCTGCCGCTCTCCGCGAACGTTCCGACCATCACCGTCATGGCCACCCAGATGCCCTACGTCGGCCGCGGCTGATTCCCGCGCCCGCGCCGCGCACCCGTCCGCGCGGTTTACCGGGCCGCCGGGGCGGGCGGCGCGGCAAGCGCCACGCGCAGCGCGACCGCTTCCTGATCGTTGCGCACCAGGAGCACATCGCCCGCGAGCGCGATCGGGTTCCACGTCTTCGCGGAGAACACCCGGAAGCGGTGCAGCTCCCCGGGCCCGGCCGGGGTCGGTCGCAGCAGAATCAGTTCGCCGCCTTCCGCCATCAGCAAAAACAAATCGCCGACCAGCAGGCCCTGACCGTGCCCGTGGCGGCCTTCCTTCCACTGCGGCGCCCCGTCTTTCAGGTCGAGACAGGTAAACATGCCGTCGTCCAACCCGTAAACAAAACCGTCGCGCACCACCGGGTTCGCAAACTTCGCCTTCAGCTTGAGCGAACGCCAGACCCGCTCGGCCACCCAGCGCTCCCCTTCGCCGCGCGTGACCTCCAGCAGCTCGCTGCCGACCCCGTATCCGGCGGAAAATACGACGCGGTTCGCCCCGACTACCACCGGCACCGCCACGTGCGGATAACCCACGCCCCACGGATATTCCCACAGCACCGTCCCGTCCGCCGCATCGTGCGCGGTGATACGCCGGTGATTGTAGGCGAGGATCTGGCGCCGTCCGGCCAGGGTGGCCGCGAACGGCGAGCCGTAACCCGCCTCCGCGTCCCCCGCCGCCCAAAGCCGCTCCCCCGTGTCCGCCCGAAAAGCGAGGAGCGACTGCTTCGCTTTGCCGCCCGCGCTGACGATCACCCGTCCCTCCAGCACCAGCGGCGAGCCCGCATAGCCCCAATCCGGGATTTTTGCGCCCGTCTCGGCCACCAGGTCGCGCGTCCATTGCGCCTTGCCCGTCGCCAGCTCCAGCGCGTTGAGCCGTCCCGTCGAGCCGAGGGTGAACACCTGGTTGCCAACCACCGTCGGCGTGGCGCGCGGGCCGATGCCCCCGATGGGATTGTCGTAGCGCGCCGCGTCCCGATGCGACCAGAGCAGGCGGCCCGTGCCGACGTCGTAACACGTCACGAGTTCCTGCCCTTCATCTTGCTCCTGCGTCAGCGCGCGGTCGCCGACAACGACGAAGCCCGACCAACCGGCGCCGACCTTCATGCGCCACATGATCTGCGGCGGGTGCGCGGCCCAATCGGCTTCCAGGCGCGGTCCCGAGAGCACCGCCGTGCGATCCGGTCCGAGAAACTGCGGGAAATCCGGCCGCGCCGCCAACCGCGAGGGCGCGGGCGCGACCGCCGCGGCCGGCACCACCACCGCCCCGCTCGGCGGCGCGGCCTTCGCCCACCGATAGGCGATGATCGGTACGAAATCGCCGCTGACCCCGCGCACGCGAAACATCGCCGCGCCCGCGCCAAAGAGCCCGAGCACCCCGAGCGTCACGCCGCGGCGCAACCGCACCGGCGCCCGCGAAAAAAACGTCCACCACAGCAACAGCCCCACCGTCGCGCCGAGCAGAATGCCCCCCGTCGTGAGGTTGCGTGCCTGAAACGCCGCGTCGCCCCGCGCCCGCACCCCGGCGATCGCCCCGACCGCGACCACGAAAATCACGACCGCCGGCCACCAGCGGATTCGGCGATTTGACGGAGCGACGGCAGCAGGGGACGACGACATGGCGGGCGATCAGAACGAATCGCCCCGCCGGCGCAACCCTCTGCGCGCGCGCGTTCGCGGCCGGTTCCTCCGTTGACCCGCCCCCCTTTGCCGCCGATTCTCCGCCTCGTCGCCTATGCACCTCCGGCTCCCTTCCCTGGTCGCCCTTGGCGGGCTCGCTCTCGCCGCCGCCGGAGTCATCGCGCCTCGGGCGCTCGCCCTCCCGCCGCTCCCGTCGATGCACTGGGCCGACACCACGCGCGGTCGGCCCTTTGCCAAGGACCCATCGGTGATTTGGTTCAAAGACCGCTACCTGCTGTATTATTCCGTGCCGCCGTGGCAAAAACCCCAGCGACCGGGCGACGGCTGGCGGATCGGTCTCGCGACCAGCCCCGATCTGACCGAGTGGAAAAAAATCGCCGAGCTCGGCCCCGAGCAGCCCTGCGAAGCCAGAGGCGTCTGCGCGCCCGGCGCGATCGTCCTCGGCGGTCGCGTTCACCTGTTCTATCAGACCTACGGCAACGGCCCCAAAGATGCCATCTGCCACGCGTGGTCCGACGACGGAGTGGCGTTCACCCGCGACCCCAGCAACCCCGTCTTCGCCCCGACCGGCGCCTGGACCGCGGGCCGCGCCATCGACGCCGAGGCCTTTCCCGTCGGCGACCGGTTGCTTCTGTTCTTCGCCACGCGCGATCCGGCCATGAAAATCCAGATGCTCGGCGTCGCCGGCGCCCCGCTCGCCTCCGATTTCAGCCGCCGCACGTGGCAACAACTCGTGGACGGTCCGGTGTTGCAGCCCGAGCTGCCGTGGGAGCGGGCGTGTATCGAAGCTCCCACGATTGTGCGGCGCGGGGACGACCTCGTGATGTTTTACGCCGGCGGCTACAACAACGAGCCGCAGCAAATTGGCGCCGCCACCTCGCGCGACGGCCTCACCTGGACGCGTCTGTCCGCCGAACCGTTCCTCGCGCACGGCGGACCCGACTCGTGGAACGCCTCCGAGTCAGGCCACCCCGGCGTGTTCGTCGACCCCGCCGGCCGCACGCATCTTTTTTACCAGGGCAACCGCGATCACGGCGCCACGTGGTATCTGTCGCGCGTCGAAATCGGCTGGAAGGAAAACCGCCCCCTCGTGCTCGCGCCCCGCTGAGCGCACACCGCACTCGGGCGCGCGCCGGGCCGTTTCCCTTTCCCGTCCGTCTAAGCCCAAACTCCCCACCGATGAAACTCCGGCATCTTGTCATGCTCACCCTCTCCGCGGTCGCGACGGCGCATGCGGCCCTGCTCACCGACCTCGAATACGGCACGGCCGCCGGCGTCAGCCTGCGCCTCGACGCATTCATCCCTGACGGACCCGGACCGCACCCGGCCGTGATTCTCGTCCACGGCGGCGGCTGGAGCGGTGGCGATAAAGACGGCGGGCCGAAGAAGGGCTACATGGTGCCGATGCACGCGCCGCTCAGTGCCGCGGGCTTCGCCTGGTTCTCCATCAACTATCGGCTCGCGCCCGCCTTTCGCCACCCCGCGGCCGTCGAGGATGTCGAGACCGCCATCCGTTGGGTGAAAGCCCACGCCACCGACTACCGCGTCGACCCCCGGCGCATCGCCCTCTCGGGCGAGTCGGCCGGCGGCCACCTCGTCGCTCTCGCCGCGGTGCGCGCGGACCGCACGACGCGCGTCGCCGCCGTCGTCCCGTTCTACGGCGTCTTCGATCTCGCGGCCGAGGCGAAGCGCCGCCACGGCCTCATCCCCAGTTTCCACAAACTCTTCGGCCGCGACACGCTCGACGACACGATGCTCCGGATGCTCCACGACGCTTCGCCCGTCCATTACGTGCAGCCCGGGCTCCCGCCCTTTCTGCTCGTGCACGGGTCCGCCGACGAGACCGTGGCCTACGAGCAATCCGTCACCTTGCAGGCGAAGTTGCGCGCCGCCGAGGTCCCGTGCGAATTGATCACGATTCCGGGCGGACCGCACGGCATGCTCCCATGGCCCCCGCTCGCACCCGACTTCAAAGATCGCGTCGTGGCCTGGCTCCGCACGGCCATGCCCGCCGACGCGAAGGCCCCGTAGCCCACCCGGGCGATCGCATCGACCGTGTCCGGGCCAATACGTGGATCCCGCGGACCGAGTGCCCTCCGGCCCTATGCCCGCGCGACATCTTTTCCGCCAAACCCGGCGCGCCGGGGACCCGCAGGACCGCTCCGTCCTTCCCCGTGCCCGCTCACCGCTCTGGC
>CAJAYO010000824.1 GCA_903948415.1 uncultured Opitutia bacterium
GCAGGTGGCGTCCGCAGGCGGGACCGACGCGTATGTGCTGAAGCTGACGACGGTGGGTGCGATTGCGTTGGATACGCAGGCGCCGAGCGTGGCGGCGGTGACGCGGCAGAGTCCGCAGGATGCCGCAGCGGTGGCCAGCAGCGTCGTGTACCGGGTGAAATTTAGCCGCGAGGTGAGCGGAGTGGACGCGGGCGACTTCACGCTGGTGCTGGGCGGGAGCCTGAGCGGAAGCATCGCGGGGGTGGCGGCGCTGAGCGGGACGGACTATTTGGTGACGGTGCAGAATCTGGCCGGCAGCGGCCCGCTGCGGCTGGACGTGAAGGCGAGCGGCACGGGGATCGCGGACCAGGCGGCGAACGCGCTGAGCGCGGGCTTTGTGGCGGGGGAAACGTACACGCTCAGTGAGGCGGTGGATCAGCCGGTATTGGGCAGTGCCGTGAATGCGGAGGGCACCTACGGCAGTGCCTTTAGTTACGCGATCAGTGCGAGCCGGACGCCGATCTCCTTTACGGCGACGGGGCTGCCGGCGGGGCTGAGCGTGAACAGTGCCTCGGGGCTGATCAGCGGCACGCCGCGGGAGGCGGGGGTGTTCGCGGTGAGTCTGGGCGCGGCGAACCGGACCGGCACGGGCGGCGGCGCGGTGGTGGTGACGATTGCCAAAGCGGCGCTGACGGTGACCCCGGCGAATGTGAGCCGGCCCTTCGGGCAGGCCAATCCGCCGCTGGCGCTGAGCTACGCGGGACTGGCGGCCGGGGACACGGCGGCGGTCCTGGCGGCGGTGCCGGAAGTGACGACCGGGGCGGGGGCACGCTCGGCCGCGGGCGAGTACGCGCTGGTGGCCGCGGGCGGGGCCTCGGACAAGTACCGGTTTGTTTACGGCAGCGGAATTTTGACGGTCACGCGGGTGCCGGTGACGATCGTCTTGGAGAACCTGATCCAGAGTTATACCGGGCTGGGGCTGACGCCGGACGCGAAGAGCAGTGTGGCGGATGTGGCGCTGACGCTGACCTACAACGGCTCGGCGGTGAGGCCGGTGCTGCCGGGCAGCTACACGGTCGTGGCGAGTCCGAGCGAGGCCAACTACACCGGCGGCGCGACGGGCACTCTGGTCATCGAGCGCGCCGAGCAGTATGTGACGATCCAGCCCCTGGCGCTGAAGGTCCCCCTGAAATTTGCGAGCGGTCCGGTGGCGGTGGTGGCGGTCTCGAATCTGGGGCTGCCGGTGACGCTGAGTGTGGATGCGGGCAGTGCGGCCAAGTTGAATACGGCCAACGAGCTGGTGGAGATCGGCCAGACCGGGACGATCACGCTGCGGGCGAACCAGGCCGGCACGGTGAACGTGGCGGCGGCGGAGGAAGTGGTGCTGGTGCTGGATGTGGCGAAGGTGCCGCAAGCCTTGATTTTTGGGCTGCAGGCGACGGCGTTGTTCGGCACGCCGCCGATTCCCCTGCAGGCGACGGCGAGCTCGGAGCTGGCCGTGGGCTTCCGGGTGGTGCGCGGAGCGGCGACGATCAGCGGGAACAATCTGGTGGTGAACGGGGCCGGCCGGGTGTGGGTGCAGGCCGTGCAGGCCGGCAACGATACCTTTAATCCGGCGCCGGCGGTGACGCAGGTGCTGCGGGTGGGCGCGGTGGCGCAATCGATCCAGTTTGCCGCGCTCGGCCGGGCCACGTACGGGGACGCCCCGGTGAGTTTGGGGGCGACGGCGAGTTCCGGGCTGCCGGTCAGCTACACCGTGGTGCGGGGATCCGGCGCGGTGGCCCTCGGGTTGCTGACGGTGACCGGCGCGGGCGAAGTGGTGGTGCGCGCGAGCCAAGGGGGCGATGGCAACACGCTGCCGGCGGCAGATGTGGAGCAGACGCTGGTGGTGGGAACCAAGCCGTTGACGGTGGCGGTGCGGTCCGTGAGCCGGGGCTACGGGCAGGCCAATCCGGTGTTCGCCTATGACTATACCGGGCTCGTGGGGACGGACACGGCGACTGCGATCACCGCGCCGAGTGCGACGACCGGCGCGACGGCGACGAGTGCGCCGGGGGTGTACGCGGTGACGGTGAGCGGGGGCAGTGCTGCGAACTACACGCTGCTGCGGGTGGACGGGACGCTGACGGTGGTGCGCGCGGAGCAGACGCTGATCTTCCCCGGGCTGTTGAATCAGGCGCTGGGCAACCCGCCGTTTACGCTGGGCGCGGTGGCCAGTTCGGGACTGGCGCCGGTGTACAGCATCGAGAGCGGACCGGCGAGCGTGACGGGCAACACCGTGACGATCACGGGCTCGGGCCTGGTGACGGTAAAGGCGAGCCAAGGCGGCGATGCGAACTACCTGGCCGCGAGCGAGGTGACGAACAGCTTTACGGTGGCGAGTGCAATCGGGGTGGTGGGGGTGACCGCGCAGCAGCCGAGCGGGGCCTACCGCAGCGGCGAGACGCTGGTGATCCAGGTGAGTTTTTCCGGAGCGGTGAGCGTGACGGGCGTGCC
>CAJAYO010000825.1 GCA_903948415.1 uncultured Opitutia bacterium
GATCCGTCGCTGCTGGGCGCCGGCTTCGCCGCCTGGGCGGACTATAAGAGCTACATGGAGCCGCCGGTGCCGGCCGTGGCTGCGTCCGATCCTTCCGTCGTGGCCGTTCCGGCGTTTCCGCCACCGTCGCCGGACTACAGCGCAACGAATCCGGTGCGCCGCCGCTATGTGATGCAATCGGCGTCACAGCCTGCCGGCGGCGAGGTGATGCGGAATGTTGCGCCGATTCTCAGCTACTTCCTCCTGTCGTTTAATATTCGCACCAAGTCCGGTTCCTCCGCCCTGAGCCCCCTCGAGGCCCGGGCCCGTTGGATGTTCTCGCTTTGGAATCCTTACACCGCAGCGCTCGTCCCTGAAAACATGCGGCTCGAAATCACCGGATTGCCAACGATCCGGGCGGAGAACGATTCCCGCGCCGCGTTCATCCCTCCTTTTTCGCTTCAGGATCTTTACGGATCATCGAATCTCCCCAATACCCCGCTCAATATCAGTCTCCCGTGGGACTCCACGAGTAGCACCGCCGCTGACCGGCAGTCATGGTTGCCCGGCCGCACTTACACTTGGACGGCGCTGCAAGACTTGGCCGCTGCGCCGTCCGACAACGGTTTTGCGAGCAAATTTTACTCGCGCGTCGTGCTCACCGACTCGCAGCAGGGGGTGATTTTGCCCGCCAGTCCGGTCCCCATCGATGGCAACGATACCGTCCATCTCCACGGCAATTCGACCACCCTCGAAGCGAAGCTCTTCGTTGTGCGCGCCGGCGGTGACGTCCTCGTCGCGACGTTTCGCTCGCCGGACTTTAACGATTTCGCGACGAGGCCGCGCCGCATCAGCGACGGCAGCTACCAGTTTAGTTACCACTTCCGGCTCGCCGAGAGCCTTGATGGGGCGGCGTGGCTGACTGCGCCGAACAACGAACTGCGTGCATCTTCGCTCCCCGGAGATCGTTTTGTGGCCGGAGCCAACGGTCCCTTTCCCGATCAATACGAAGACTTCGTTACGATTTCCCAACCTGATCGGCTCTTGGATCGGGCAACGGCTTCCTACAACGAAGACACGCCGGTCTTCGAATTTCCTCGGGCACCGATCTTGTCTCTCGGCGCACTGCAACACGTGGCGCTCGTTGACCGGAGACCGTTCAGTCTGGGTAATTCATGGGGCGCACAGGAACAGCTAAACGGCGTGCGCGCCTTCGAACTATTTGACCGCTTCTTCTTCTCGGGCCTCGTTCCATCCACAATTCCCAGCGCAGTCGGCGGCGCTACGTTGTTGCCGAACCCGCTCCAAAAACTGATTCCGCGAAATCCCGCCACCGGCGCCCCCACCGATGTTGTCAGCGATGTCATGACGGCTCCCGCCGCCCAATCGTCGAAGTTTCTTTTGCAGGGAGGCGCGTTCAACATCAACTCCACCAGCGTACCGGCGTGGGCGGCGGTGCTCCGCTCCCTGCGGTTTCCCGCCCCGCAGTCCTTTCGCTACCTTGATTCCTCATTTGGCAGTGGCACGACAAGTGACACCAACACGGGCACGAATCCGATCACTTCGGCGGATGCCCAGTTCTTCCGCTTCTCCCATTCGGCCCACGAAACCTACAAAGCGGATATCGGTTACGCTGCCAGCACGGTCGCCCCGCCCACCGCGCCCGATATTGTCTCGGCAGCTAACACCCACCTCTTTCGCCAAGGCATGCGAACGCTCAACGCGAGCCAAGTCATCGGGCTCGCGACCGCGATTGTGGACGCGGTGAAGGCCAAACATGCTGCCAGCGGTCCGTTTCGCACGATGGAGGAGTTTCTCGGCCCGCTCCCGGGTGCGCCGGACAGTCTCATTGAGCAGGCGGTCGCGGCGGCGGCGTGGACCGATGTCGATGGGAATTCCAAAATCGGGTTGAATCAGGACATTCCCGAATTCAGCTCCCAGAAGCTCATTCAGGGAGATATTCTGACCGCCCTCGCGCCCGTGCTGTTTCCCCGCTCCGACACCTTCGTGATTCGCGCTTACGGCGAGGCGGTGAATCCGGCCACGGCCACGACGGCGGGGCGGGCCTGGTGCGAGGCGATCGTGCAGCGCGTGCCGGAGTATTTTGACCCGAACCCGACGACGGGCGATGCGCCGGAGGTCGCGCCCGCCGCGCTGAGCAGCGCCTTCAACCGCGCGAACGGACGCCGGTTCAAAATTATTTCCTTCCGATGGCTCACGCGCTCCGACCTTTGACGTCCGGCGCCTCCGCTGTTTCGCGCCGCGCCGCTCTCGGCGCGTGGATCGGTTTTTTGGCTTTCGCACTCGGCGCGCCCGCCCAGACCCCGCGCGCCGCGGAGCAGGCCGGGCGGTTCACCGTTTTTTCGGCGCGCCCGGTGGCCGATCTGGGGTTTGTGCCGCGCGCCGCCGTCGCGCGGCAGCCCGTGGTCTTTTACCCGACCGCGCGCTCGCCGCGCTACGACTACCGCAGCGCGATGCCGCTGCGGTTCACCGATGGCCCGACCGGCGCGGTCGTGGCCTCGGTGACTATCCCGCCCGATATCCGCGAGGCCCTGCTGCTTTTTTCGCCGATCGACCCCGCCCCGGCGACCGGGCTGCGTTATCAAGTCGCCGTCCTGGATGACAGCGCGCTCCGCCATGGACCGGGCGCCCTGGTGGTCATCAATCTGAGCGGGCTGGCCCTCAGTGGCACGGTCGGGAACCACGAGGTCACCCTGAGCGCGGGGTTGAATCCGCCCTTGGCCGCTGCTTCCTCGGCGAAAATTGTGCTCCGCACGTCGGCGGGGGGGCGCTCCTACCAGGCCTATGCTGGGGCGCTGCAGCTGAAGAAAAACGAGCGGGCGCTGTTGATTCTTTTTCCTCCGTTCTACCGCGGTTCGCACGAGGTCCAGTCGCGCCTGCTGGTGGATGATCCGACGGTGACGCCGGTGGCCGTCCCGGCGAAAAAATAAAAAACGCCGCACGCGGGGAGGCGTGCGGCGAAATTTGGTGCCAGAGGACGGGATTGAACCGTCGACCAAAGGCTTATGAGTCCTCTGCTCTACCACTGAGCTACTCTGGC
>CAJAYO010000826.1 GCA_903948415.1 uncultured Opitutia bacterium
GAGCCGGATGCGGGAGATCCGCCTGTCCGGTTCGGAGGGAGGGGCGGGTTCTATCCCCGTTCCTACCCCTATCGCATCGGAGCGTGAGCGAGCTCACGGCCTACGCATCGGAGCGTGAGCAAGCTCACGGCCTACGGAGGGGAGCGTGAGCGAGCTCACGGCCTACGGAGCGGCGCGTCACGGGGTTCGATGCCGGAGGCCGGGCCCACAACGCGGCGGGCAACACCCCGGGCCACCGGCCAAGCGCCGGCCGTAGGCTTACGTTGGAGCGGAGGGATTGCAGCGGTGGCGCGGGGAGGGCAGGGTGGCGGGATGAAGCGAATTTTTTCCTGGGGCGGCGGGATCGTGGCGGTGGGCTTGGCCTTCGGGCCGGGGGCGGGTGCCGCGGAGACGCGCGTGACCGTGGCGCCCGAGGTGAGCGGGGCCTGGGCCGCGCCGGAGGCGAAGTGGGACGGGCGGGCGGTGCTGCTCTTGCATGGCTTTGCCGACGATATGGACGGGGCGGGCGATTTGACGAAGCGGTTGGCGGGCGCGCTCGCGGAGCGGGGGATTGCGAGTTTACGGATCAATTTTCGCGGGGAGGGCGACCGGTTGAGAGAAAAAATCGAGTCGACGTTGGCGATGCGCGTGGCGGACACGGAGGCGGCGCGGGCGTGGGTCGTGCGGCAGCCGGGCGTCCAGGCGGAGCGCCTGGGCGTGATGGGCTGGAGCCTCGGGGCGACGACGGCGATCGTGGTCGGGAGTGCGCGGCCGGCGTGGTTTCGGACGATGGTGGTCTGGTCGAGTCCGAGCGGCGATCAGTTCGCGCAGCGGGCGGGGAGCGAGACGGCGCAGCGGGCGTTGCGCGACGGCGTGGCGACGGAGGTGGTGCCGGGATGGAAGTCGATCACGACGAAGCGGGAATTTTACGAGAGTTTCCGCGGCGTGGACCTCGATGCGGCGTTGGCGAAGTATCCGGGGGCGTTTTTGTCGGTGCGGGGCTCGAAGGATTTTCTGCCGGCGCACGAGGCGGAGTTTCTGCAGATTGCGTCGGGCCGGCCGGCGGAGGCGGCGGTGCTCGGCGGGGCGGACCACATCTTCAATGTGTTTCAGCCGGAGCTCGGGCACGCACGGCGCGCGGTGGAGGTGACGGTGGCGTGGTGCGAGCGGACGTTGTAGAAGCAGGGCGGCGGAGAGCGGAGAGCGGAGCGAGCGGCGGGCGGGAAATGAGATCGCCGGGAGGGGGGCGGCGGGTTGAGGGTGTCGGCCATGAAATTCTGCTCCTGGGCGCTTCGAACGATTTTGACGGTCGGGTGGGTGGGTGGGTTGGGTCTGGCGTGGGGACCGCTGCGCGCGGCCGAAGCCGTGGCGGTGCAGCCGGCGGCGGTGCTGACCGTGGTGGCAGATCGGGCGGATGCGCTGTATCGGCGGGGCGAAGCGGTGACGTTTACGGTGAAGCTGGAGGTCGACGGGAAACCGGCGGCCGACGGGGAGGTGCAGTGGACGTTGACGAACGACGGCGTGGAGCCGAAACGGAGCGGGAAGGCGACACTCGCGGGCGGGCGGGCGACGATCACGGGCGCGCTGGCGGGGCCGGGGTTTTTGCAGTGCCGCACGACGTGGCAAAGCGGTGAAACGAAGCTGTCGGCGCTGGGCGGGGCGGGGATCGAACCGACGGCGATCCGGCCGAGCCGGCCGGCCCCGGAGGATTTCGGGGCGTTTTGGGCGGCGCAGCTAGCGGCGCTGGCGGCGGTGCCGGTGAACGCTCGGCTCACAGCGGTGAAGTCGCCGCGGGACGGGGTGGAGGTGTTTGACGTGCAGGCGGACAGCGTGGGCGCCGGCGTATCCGCCTATCTGGCACGGCCGGTCGGCGCGAAGCCGAAGAGTCTGCCGATCATGCTCACGGTGCACGGGGCCGGGGTGAACAGCGCGAATCTGGGCGGGGCGGCGGGGTGGGCGAAGGAGGGGGCGCTGGCGATGGACCTGAACGCGCACGGGTTGCCGAACGGGAAGCCGAAGGCGTTTTACGAGGCGCTGGCGGCGGGGGCGTTGAAGGACTACCGGCGGGCGGGGCGCGCGTCGCGGGAGACGGTTTATTTTCTCGGCATGTATCTGCGGCTGGTGCGGGCGCTCGATGTGCTGACGGCGCAGCCGGAGTGGGATGGGCGGACGGTGGTGGTCTACGGTTCGAGCCAGGGCGGGGCGCAGGCGATCGCGGCGGCGGGGCTGGATGCGCGCGTGACGTTTTTCGTGGCGGGGGTGCCGGCGGGTTGCGACCACACGGGCGGGCTGGTGGGGCGGATCGCGGGTTGGCCGAAGTTTATCGCGACGGGCGAGGCGGCGGCGCCGGAGGTGGTGGCGGCGGTGCGGTATTACGACGGCGTGAATTTTGCGGCGCGGGCGAAGGCGCCGGGGTTTTTTACGGTGGGATTTGTCGATACGACGTGTCCGCCGACGAGCGTGTATGCGGCGTACAACGCGCTGCCGACGGCGAAGGGAATCTTTCACGACATTCCGTCGGGGCATACGACTTCGGCGGCGGCGGGGAAGGCGATGCGGGAGGCGGCGCTGGGGCATTTCGCGACGATGCGGGCGGCCGGCGGAGCACGATGAAGGCGGGCAAGGAGACCCGGCGCCGCGTGGACTATGCGCTCGGCTACATCGGACTCGGGATGTTCGACGCGGCGTGGGCGGAGTTGGAGGCGATCGCGGCGGAGGAGCAGGGGTTGCCGTTGGTGCGGTCGACGCGGGTGGACTATCATCTGGCGGCGAAGCAATGGAAGCGGGCGGTGGTGGTGGCGGGGGAGCTGGCGCGGGCGCATCCGGACGTGGAGAACGCCTGGATCGGGTGGGCCTATGCGCTGCGGGAACTGCAGCGGATCGAGGAGGCGCGGGCGGTGTTGGTGGCGGCGGAGCCGCACCACGGCCGGACGAGCGCCGTGCTGCATTACAATCTGGCGTGTTATGACTCGCTGCTCGGGGCGCTGGGGAGTGCGAAGCGGCGGCTGGCGCAGGCGTGCCGGATGGATCCGCAGTTCAAAGCGGCGGCGCGGGAGGACCCGGATTTGGTCGCGCTGCGGGCGGCGGAGACGGGGGCGTGAATGGCGCCGGCGGGCGCAACGGGCCGTGGGGCGGGTCAGGGGACGTAGCTCGCGACGACGGGAAGGTCCGCGGCGGCGAGGTCGAGCGCGAGGAGGTCGGCCGGCCGCACCCAACGGAGCGCGAGGTGTTCATGCGGGTGCGGGGCGGGGCTGGCGGGAGTGAGGCGGCAGACAAACGGGAACAGTTCGATCCGCAGGTCGCCGTAGTCGTGGAGGACGGGCGGGAGGGCGCGGACGATGGAGGCGTCGCAGCCGAGTTCCTCGCGGAGTTCGCGGCGCAGGGCGGTTTCCGGGGACTCGCCGGGTTCGATTTTGCCGCCGGGGAATTCCCATTGGAGCGGGAGGTGTTTGTGCGCCGGGCGTTGGGCGATGAGGACGGAGCCGGCGGCGTCTTCGATGACGGCACAGGCGACAGGAAGGGGAGCTTGGATCACCACGGTGCCGGACGAAAGCGGGGCGGAGTGGCGGGCACAATCCCGGGCGTGGGGGTTGGCGGAGATTTCCGCCGCCGGGCGGGGGGCGGCCGGGCCGAGATCCCTCCGGGAAGCTGGCCGGAACCGTGCGGGACGATTCGGGGACGGTTCGAGGACGGTTCGAGGACGGTTCGAGGA
>CAJAYO010000827.1 GCA_903948415.1 uncultured Opitutia bacterium
GATCCCTCCCGGCGGGCGATCGCGGCGATCGAGGCCCAAACGCTGGCGAGCATGGCAGAGCGCCACCGCGCCCCGCCGTTCACGGCCCCGGCCCTCGCCCAGTTGCAGCGGGCCGGCGGCAAGGATGTTCGGGCGCTCAAGGGATCGTTGTTCGAGGGTGATTCGCCGCCCGTCACACTCGCCACGATGCGAAATTCGGCGCCTGGCACGGCCGAGTCGCGGGCCAGGGCCGCCAGGTTTTTGACGCCGCCGCCTGCACCGCCTGCCCTCGCGTCGAAGGGGGCGGCGGTCAGATCGGTCCGGATCTCACGACGATGGCGACGAAGGAGGACCGCGCCTGTCCGAACGAGTCGGTGCTCGATTCCGCGAAGCGGTTTCTCGGTGGCGACCAGACCACGACGATCAGGGTGAAACACGGCCAGACGTTTTTCGGATTCCTGCGCGGCGAAACCGCGAGGGGGCGCTCTCGGTGGGGGTGTGGCGGGCGAAAAGCGGCGTGCCCGCGCGACCAGCTGGCGAAACGGAACGAAGACGCGGGTTCGCCGATGCCCGAAGGCCTGCACGCCGCGGTGTCGTTGGCGGAGTTTGTCGCTCTCGTCGCCGTTCTGGAAACCTTGAGGGAGAAAACGGGGGGGGACCTTTGATCTGGTGCGAACGCCGGCTCCGGGGCCGAAAGACCGGAATTAACGGGGAAACGCCAAAACGAGCATTGACAAGCGTGCCCACCGCTTTGTTTTGATGCCCTCTCTCCGGTGGCGCAGGTCACCCGAGGCCACGTTGCCTGGTAGCTCAGTGGCAGAGCAGGTGACTGTTAATCACTTGGTCGTAGGTTCGATCCCTACCCGGGCAGCCAATGAAGGCCAATAACTTACACGTTGTTGGCCTTCTCCTTTTAGACCGTGCTCCGCCCCTTCTTGGCCACGTTTGCACCTCTCGCCTTCGTGCTCCTCGCTCCGTGGTCGTTGGCGTCGGCCGGGTCGTAATCGGTGCGTAGGACCGTCTCGGCTTCCCTGCGATAGCGCGGGAAACCGCGATTCGTGGCAATCGGCGGGCGTAACGCGGTTGGGTGCGGCGCGATCAGCGCGAGCCGGGCCGCGTGGTCGAGCGCGGTCCTGGGGCCGCGTTTGCCGGGGGCGGCCGGCGTGGGCGGCGTGGGAGGGGTCGCGTCTTAGCGCGCGGGAAGGCCCACGCGGCACCGACGCGGCGCACGTCGTCGGCGCGGCCGGTGGCCGGGGAGGTGGCGGCGCGCCTGCGCGCGACCTCCGCCCGGCAAAAGGGCCCGCTCTCTCGCACCGGGCACCAAGCCGTTCGACCTCCATGCCCAGTTCGCCGATCCGCGGTGGGCCTTACCGAGCCGCCGTTGCGCCGGATCTGCCGGCGTCGCGGGTTTGCAACGCCTGCGCCAGACCGTGCCGCCCTCGCTCGCGCCATTGCTCCAGCCGCGGCAGGCGCAGGGCGGGGTGGCGGCTGAGCGCAGCGAGCGCTTCGCCCCGCAGCGCGCGCAGGACGACTGCGGCTTTGCGTTTCGCGCCCCAGCGCTGCGGGGGATTTGCGAGGCGAGCCCCCGGAGGCTCCACGGGGTGCAATGTCCGGCTCCACCTGCGGGGGGCGCGGGCCTGACTGGTTGGGCGGTGCGCCTCGTTTCAGGGGGATCAGTCATCGGATTCATGGGCTTTCGGGTTTGCCGTCCCCTCTGCGAGGAAATCGGTGGCGACCGCGCTATGGCCCCGACCGGCCCTTCCCGAGGACCCTGAATTGTTACTTAAAGCGATATCGGGGATAGTGATGCTTGCTTAAATTGCGAACTTCGCCCCCCCTACGGGGCTCTTTTTTTATGGCCAAACACTCCGGACGATTCGTGACGATAGCGGGCGGTCTCGCGCTTTGCGCCTTCGGGCAACCGGGTCCTGCCCAGCGCCCGTCCGATGGGGGCGCCGGGGTCACCCAACTCGAACGCATCGAGGTCACCGCCCAGAAGCGCCCGCAGACGCTCCAACAGGTGCCCCTCGCGGTCACGGCGTATTCGGGCGCCTTTTTGGAAAATGTCGGCATCGCCGAATTCAAGGACCTCGCGCTCTTTGTACCCGGTCTCTTCGTACAGGAGCAGTCGCCCAATTTTCCGGGCATCAACTTGCGCGGCATTACCACCGACGACAAAGACCCGCGGGCCGACGCGCGGGTCTCGATCTTTCAGGACGGGATGTCCATCAGCCGCGCTTCCGGGAGTGTCGTTGAGTTTTTCGACATGGAGCGCGTGGAGGTTTTGAAGGGGCCGCAGGGCACGCTCTTCGGGCGCAGCGCAGAAACCGGTGCGATCTCGCTGCTCTCGCGGCGGCCGGTCGACGCCACGGAGGCGAGTCTCACGGCCGGCGCCGGGAATTTCTCGGCCCGGCGGCTGGCTGGGCACTTCAACACGCCGCTGGGGAGCCGGAACCTCCTCGCCCGCGTCGCCTTCGCGGCGGTCAAACGCGACGGCAACCAGGCCAATCTGGTCGACGGTTCCGATCTGAACGGTCGCGACACGGTGGCGGTGCGGCCCGCGTTGCGTTGGGCGCCCCAGGCGGGCACGACGGTCGACGGGATCGTCAACTACCAGCACGACCGGCCACCGGGCACCGGTTTCAAGAGCGCCGTGATCCCGACTGCTCGGGGCGACACCGATCCCTTCACCGCCGCCGAGCTCACGCGCGGCTCCGGCCTCGGCGTAGACCGCACCGTCTGGGGGGCGACGGCCATCCTCGCCCACGAACTGGGCGAGCGCGTGACGCTGACCGCGACCACGGGGGTGCGAAACTACGATTCGACCGAGAACGCCGACATCGACGGCTCACGCCTGAAACTCTTCGAGCTGACCGACGATTCTGCGGGCCGCCAGTTCAGCCAAGAGGTGCGGCTCGCGCTGCGCGGTAACGCCCGGTTCGACGGTTTCGTGGGCGCGAACTACTTCCGCGAGCAGGGCAGCCAGCGCTACACGCTGGCCTCCGACGAGCGCCAGTTCTGGCCTTTTTTCTCGGCCGATTTTCGCGGCCGCCTCGCCGCTGCCGGCGTGCCGGCCGCGTTGCTCGGCGCGGCGGTGCCGGCGATGTCGCCCTTTGCCCCGCAGGCCACCCTGCCGATCGGCTTCGCCGTCTTTAACACGCCCCTCGTGCCGGCGGCGCTGCGCAGCGTCGCCGCCCTGGCCGGGGCCCCGCTCAAGCCGGAGCACCGCGAGGCCTACACCACGAGCGGACGGACCGAGAGTACCGATGGCTTTGCGGACGGCACCTGGCATGTGACCCGGGATCTGGAACTCACGGCGGGGGCCCGGGTGTCGTTTGAGCGCGGCACCACCGGCTACCACGCGCCGGTGGCGGCGGTGCCCAGCACGCTGGGCTTTCTCTTCGGGGCGGGGCCGAATCTGGGTGTGGTGCCGACCGGGGGCGAGCTCACGGCCGATACCTCGGCGACCGGCTGGGTCGGAAGGCTGGCGGCCCGCTATCAGGTCACGCCGGCGCTCAGCACCTACGTCAACGTCTCGCAGGGCCGGCGACCGGGCACGGTCTTTATCGGCAACACCGGCGTGACGCCGATCCGGGAGGAGACGGTGCTCAACTCCGAAGTCGGGGCGAAGGGCGTGCTCGCCGGCGGCCGCTTCGACTACAGCGCCTCGCTGTTCAACTACCACTACCGGCACTTCCAAACGTCGGTTCGCGATCCGGCCAACTCCAGCCGCTTTATCGTGGTGGACGCCGGCAACGCCACCGGCCGCGGCGCCGAGCTGGCCGTGCGCGCGCAGCTCGCGGCCGCGGTGAGTGCGTTTGCGACCTACGGTTACACCGACGCGACGTTCGACGCCACCGGGGCCAACGGCCAGCCGCAGCGCTTCGCCGGGTCCTCGTTTCGACTCACCGCCCGGCACGCGCTGGCGGTCGGCAGCACGCTGCGGTGGACGATGCCCGCCGTGGGCGAGCTCCATCTCACCCCCGTCTACCACTACCGCTCCCGCCAGTTCTTCAACGACGACAACACGCGTTTCGGCGGGTCGCTGAAGCAGGAAGGATTTGCCCTGGTCAACGTGCGGGCCGGCTGGCGCGCGCCCGGCGGTCGCTGGGCCTGTGAGGTCTTTGTGGAAAACGCCCTCGACCAAAACTACCTGATCGATGCGGGCAATCTCGGCGCGAGCTACAACATTCCCACGACCATTCGCGGCGATCCGCGGCTCTGGGGTGTGAACGCGACCATGCGCTTCTGACCATGCGCCCCGCCCTCACCCCGTCCGCCTTCCCCGTGACTTCCCCCGCGCCCGCCCTGCCGACACCGGTGCCCGCCCGGTAACGCGCCGACATGGGATCCCCTCTCACGCAGGTGAGCGTAGCATTGGCGCTCGCCAACACCGGCTGGGTCGCGTGGGCGGTCCTGGTGCTGTGGGGCGCCGAATCTTCGGCCCACCCGCGCGGCCAGCGATGGCTGGCGGCGTTTTTGGCGCTCAAGGGCGTGGCGCCCAGTCTCGCGTTTATGCTGGCGCAGACGGCGGATTGGAACCGTGAGTTCGTGCTCACCCAGTATTTTTTCGGCACCTCAATCATCGCCTACGCGTGCTGGTGGACGTTCCTGCGGGAGCAGTGGCCCGAAGACGCCGTGCTGCGTCGTCTTGGCGCATGGGGCGGCGCCGGTTTGGCGGGATGGCTCGTGCTCGCTCTCTTCCTCCGTTCGGCCGATCTCTGGCGGGCCTGGCCCTGGCTGGTCGCGGTGCCGGTGGTGATCGGCGCGCTGCGGGCCGCCCGATACGAGAACCGCTGGAGCTTCATCGCCATCGCGGCGACGACGACCATCGAGTTCGCCGATCCCGCCACCGTGCTCGCGTGGCGGGCGGGATTCGGGTACGAGCTCTCCTTCAATTGGGCGCAACTCGCGGCCATTCCCCCCGACACGCTCCGGCCCATCGTGGGCAACGGCTTTCTGGTGGCGCCGGTGACCGACGCGGCACGCCTTTGGTTCGCCGGTGGATTTATCGTCGTTTGGTCGGGCCTCCTCGCCTGGAACCACGGGGAACGTCGCCGGTCGCGATTGTGGCAACTGCCGACGGCGGTCTTGTTGCTCATAATCCCCGGATTTCTGATCTACCGCGCGACGCTCAGCGTGCCGTTTCGCGCCTTGAGCCGGGAAACCTTCAGCCGCCTGCAAACGCTCGCCCGGGTCGCGCCGCGCGGCGAGCAAGGCGGCCCGGCGGAGGAGCCCACGTGGCGCGAGCTGCTGCAAAATGAGAGCGACCTCGGGCAAATCTTCCGGTTTCGGATGGGCCCCGATGGCCAGCGGGTGCTGCTCGATCCCCTGACCGGAAAAAACCGTGACGGCCTGCCGGTGCTGCCCCTGGAACGATCCGCCCTTGCCCGCCGCGAGGCCTACGGCATCGGCCCGATCATGGAGCCGCAGGGGGCGGTTTTCTACTCGGCCGTCCCCGTGGCCGGCAGCCCGGCGGACTGGCTCGGGGTGCTCTCGCCCGTCGAGCGCTTCCTGGCCTACAAACGCCCGACCGCCCTGCTCGGCAACCTCGTGATCGTGCTGGGCGCGATCGTCTCCGTTGCCTCGCTGGGCTATCTCCTCTATCGCAGCCGCGCGCTTCGCCAGCGGCAGGCCCGCGAGGAAGCGGAAGCCGCCAACCGCATCAAGACCACGTTTCTCGCCAAGGTCAGCCACGAGCTGCGCACGCCGCTGCAAAGCTTGCTGGGTTACGGCCAGCTGCTCGAATCTTCGGTATCCGCGGGAACGGGACGAACCCACCTCTCGGCCCTGCGCCAGCACGGCGATCTGATGCTGCGTCTGGTCAACGATCTCCTCGACCTGAGCGCGATCGAATCGGGGACGTTCCGCCTCGTTGAAAAGCCGCTGCCCTTGGCCGAGCTGATCCGCGAAACCGTCGAGAGCCTGCGCCCCCGCGCCGCGGCGAAGGGGCTGGAGCTAACCTGCACCACCGACCCGGCCCTGCCGCAATGGGTGGCCAGCGACGCCGAACGCCTTCGCCAAATCGCGCTCAATCTGGTCGGCAATGCCGTGAAGTTCACCTCCTGCGGCCGCGTCGCCGTCACGTTACAGCTGATCGGGACCGAGGCGGGAATATGCACCCTCGAACTCGCCGTCGTCGACACCGGCCCTGGCATTGCCGAGGCGGACCAAGCCCGCCTGTTCCAATTGTTTTCCCGGATCGACCGGACCGCCGCGCATCACGAGGGTTCGGGATTGGGGCTCGCGCTTACGGCCGCGCTGTGCCGCAGCTTGGGCGGCCGGATCGGCATGGAGAGCGACGGCCACACCGGCTCCCGTTTCCATGCCCGACTCGCGCTGAAACCCGCCGCCGCCCCGCCCGAGGCGGTACCGCGCCCGGCGTCCCTGCACGGAAAACGTCTCCTCATCGTCGACGACAACGCGCTCGTGCGCGATCTCTTCGCCGCTTGGCTGACCGCGCAAGGCGCGACGTGCGAAGGCGCCGCCGACGGGTTGGCCGCACTCCGGAAGACCGAATCGGCGGAGTTCGACGCTGTCGTCCTGGACCTCGCAATGCCCGTTCTGGGCGGACTGGAAGTCGCCCGGCGCTGGCGGGCGCAGGGCAAGACGTGGCGGATTGTCGGGGCCAGCGCCCATGCCGGCGAAAACGAACGGGCCGAAGCCAGAGCCGCCGGCATGGACGCGTTTCTGGTCAAGC
>CAJAYO010000828.1 GCA_903948415.1 uncultured Opitutia bacterium
ACCTCGAACCGCCAGTCGTCCCCAGAGTCGAAACGAAACGCCATGACCGTTCCGTCCGGCAGATTCAATGCCTCCAACGCGACGTCGTCCGCATAAGGCCCCTCCTCCGCTTCATCGTCATGATACACCCGCCCTTTGCCGAGCCGGTCGCGAAAGCGAAATTCGTAGAGGTGCAGCGTATCCTCGAAATCGAATGCCTCCAGCACCGCTCCGGCGACCGCGTCCAGCCTGACGCCGCCCGGCACCGCCAGCCGCCGCCATACCACGCCCCCGGCGCGGCGGTCCGTCATCGTCACCTTGAACACATACAACCCCGGCCGCGCCTCCGCCGGACCCGTCTCAAACAATTTCTCCCACTCCGGGAAAAACGGCTGAAACGCCGGCTGCAAGAACCCGAAGTCCGCCCCCGCCGGGACGTCGAGCATCCAACCCAACTCGTCGTCCTCATTGGTGATCGCCCCCAGAACAACCCACGCGGCGGCCTGACCCCAGCGCGTGCGCCGCGCGCGCTCCATCGTCCAACCCCGCCCGGGCTGCCGCGCCCGTCCGTTTGGCCTGGCCGGCGCCCACTCCTCCACCTCCACCAGCCCGAAGCGCATGTGCAATTGCGTGTTCCAGGTCGACACCGCCCCGGCAAATTCGCTCGTGTGACAATACTCGACAAACTCCCGCCACGTCCCGGTCTTCAGCCCGATCAGAAATCCCAAATTCGCCACCGCCTGGCTCCGCCGCCTTCGCTCGTCGCCCCCGAGCACCGCCGCGTCCGCCCGCCAAAGCCACGCCTCCAGCAGCGCAAAATATTTTTCCGTCCCGTTCAACCCGCGCCAGACCGCCAACGCCGCCGGGTTGATCTCCACCCGCCGGCCCTCGGCCCGCACCAAGTCCATCACCCGCAGCAGCACAAAAATCCCGGCCAGATTCGGATAGTCGCGCAACAGCGGCCGCTTCAGCCCCAGCCTGACCGGTTCCGCGAGTCGGTCATTCAACGCCGGCAGCACTTCCGCCGGCAGATTGCCGTTCCGGCTTTTCCCGGTCAGCCCGGCCTCGCCGATGAACGCGATCATCGCCTCCGCGTCGGCCACGATCGTCCCCGGGCCGTCCGCAGAAATCGTTTGTCCGGCCAAATAACGCCGGCTCGTGTCCGCCATTTTCTTCAGAAAATTCATACGCTGCTCCTACTGCTCGGCATTTTCGCCGTCCATGGCCACCTTCTTTTGCCCGGCCGGCAATCCCTCCCCCCGCGTGCTCCCCGCGCGCATTATTCCCCCGTCGCCGCCTGCAAATCCAGCGCCACGAACTTCAACAGCTCCGCATCCTTCATCTCCGTCAGCGCCACCTCGCCGCCGTCCGCCAGCACCTCCGCCGCCAACGCCTGCTTGTCCGCGATCATCCGGTCGATTTTCTCCTCCACCGTCCCGCGGCAGACGAATTTGTGCACCAGCACGTTCTTCTTTTGCCCGATGCGATACGCCCGGTCCGTCGCCTGATTTTCCACCGCCGGATTCCACCACCGGTCAAAATGAATCACATGCCCCGCTTCCGTCAGCGTCAGTCCGGTGCCCCCCGCCTTGAGCGATAGGACGAAAAACGGCGGACCGTCTTCCCGCTGAAACTGCTCCACGAGCCCGCGCCGCGCCTGCACGTTCGTGCCCCCGTGCAACACCAATCCCGGCCGCCCAAAGATCCCCGCGAGGAAGTGCGCCAGCGGCCCCGTCAGCTCGCGAAATTGCGTGAACACGAGCGCCTTCTCCTGCCGCGCCGCGATCTCCCCCGCCAGCTCCGCCAGCCGGGAAAATTTCCCGCTGTCCGCCGCCGCGTAGTCCCCCGTGCCAAGCCACTGCGCCGGGTGGTTGCAGAGCTGTTTCACGCGCATGAGCGTCGCCAACACGACCCCGCGCCGCTCCATCGCCTCGACCGTGGCCAGTTTGTCCGCGAGCTCCGCCACGGCCTGCGCATACAGCACCGCCTGGCGTTTCGTCAGACCGCACAGCGCCCGCATCTCCGTCTTGTCGGGCAAATCCGCGATCACGTTCCGGTCGGATTTCAGCCGGCGCAAAATATACGGCCTCACCAGCTGGCGCAGCGGCGCAAACGCCCCCGGTTCCGTGCTCTGCCCAAGCCGTTTCGCCGTGCGCGTGAACTCCGCCGCACTCCCCAGCAGCCCCGGATTCAGGAAATCGAACAGCGACCACAGATCGCCCAGGCTGTTCTCCACCGGCGTGCCCGTCAGCGCGATCCGCACCGGCGCCGTGAGTTCTTTCACGGCCCGCGTCTGCCGCGCCCCGGGATTCTTGATCGCCTGCGCCTCGTCCAAAATCACCCGGCTCCACCCGTGCTGCCGCAGCCACGCTTGTTTCACCAACATCCCATAGGTCGTCAGCACGAGATCGACGCCCGCCAGCGCCGTCGCCGGATCGTCCGCCGTCGCCGCCATCGTGCCCGCGTCCATCTCCGCCGGATGCACCGCCAAAATCCGCAACGTCGGCGCAAACCGCTCCACCTCGCTCCGCCAAGTCCCCAGCAGCGACGCCGGCAACACCAGCAGCGCCGGCGCGGCCGCCCCCGCCGCCTGCTCCGCCCGCGCGTGCAACAACATCGCGAGCACCTGCACCGTCTTGCCGAGGCCCATGTCGTCCGCCAGACACGCCCCGAGCCCGAGCTTCGTCACGAAGCGCAGCCAGTGCACCCCCGCCACCTGATACGGCCGCAACGTCGCGCGCAACCCCGGCGCGCCCCCGTCGTCGCCGGCCCCGCCCGCCCCCGGCTGCCGCAGTTCCGCGAGCGTACGCCCGAGCCACTCGCCCGCCTGCACCTTCGACCACTCGCGCACCTCGGCACTCGCCGCCTCCGGCCCTCCCGCCCCACCCGGCGCCGCCCCGGCGAGCATCCGCAGCCCCTCCGCAAACGTCACGCCCCCGTCGCGCCGCCCCCGCTCCAAGGTTTTCCAATGCGCGAGCACGCCGGCCAGTTTTTCCCGGTCCACCTCGACCCACCGGCCCTTGAGCCACACGAGCCCCGCATCCGCCGCCGCGATCCGCGCCCACTCCTCGTCCGTCACCGCCTCGCCGTCCAACGTCAGCCCCACCTTGAAATCCAACAACGCATCTAGCCCGAGTCCCGCCGCTTTTTTTCCGCCCACCGTCACACTCACCGTCGGCCGTGACGGCCGCCCCGCCTTCCACCAGTCCGGAATGCGCACCAGCAGCCCGCTGGCCTCGAACAGCGCGATGTCGCCCAAAAACCGGTGCGCCTCCCGCGCCGTCCACGTCTGGGGCTGAAACACCCGCTGCGACTCCACCAGCTCCCGCGCCAGCGCGCTCTGCTCCGCCGCCCGCTGCACCGGCGCCAACAACGTCAACAACGCCGCCCGATTCCCCGCGCCCGCATACTCCTGCAGCGCGCGGCCCAACGGCAGATATTGCGGTTTGGCCTGCTCCGACAGCCGGTGCGTGTAAGTCGCCAAAAACGCAAAGGGCCGCTCCGGATCGCGCTTGTTCTCCGCCAAATGAAAGGTCACACGCCCCACTTGCCGCCACAGCGGATTCTGCGCCGCGAGCCACGCCGCCGCGCCTCCCGCCGACGCCCGCATCGCCCCCAGCACCACCGCATCCAGCTCGCCCCACAGCCGCCCGAGCGTCTCCGCCCGCAGATACTCCGCCCCCATCATCGGCGGCGCTCCGTCCGCCAACGCCTGCAACTCCTCCTCCGGCGGCACACCCACGACCGTCACCGCCGCCAGTTCCGGCGCATGGCACAGCCGCGTAAAATACCGCCGCCCGAGCTCCCGCCAAAACGCCCCCGCCGCCGGCAGCGCCGCGCCCAGCCCCTGCGTCGCCAGCGCCAACAACACGTGCGCCGACGATTCCCCCGCCGCCTCGCGCAGCGCGCGCGCGAACCGCGGCTCGAGTCCGACGGCCGCCGATTCATCGAGATGCAGGTGTCCCTGCGGAGAGAGCGTGATCGGCACGCGCGGTTGTTTTCGCCTCCGTCGTCCCTGTCAATCTCACCGACGCGCTGCGTCATTGACGACCCGCACGTCCGGCCCGACCCTCGTTGGCAAGAGACCTGCTAGGTCGAAGTGTCCGTTTCCAAAACCCTGCCGTGTCGATCCTCAGCTCCCACTACGAATCGGGTAATTTCTTCGACGAGATGTTCGTGTCTCCGACTGAAGTCCGCCCCCACTATCAACGCCTCGCGGGCCGGCTCGGCACGCTGCCCGTCGCCGAGTTCGACCAGCGCCGCGCCGCCGTCGACCTCGCGTTCCTCCGCCGCGGCGTGACGTTCACCGTTTACCACGACGACGCCGGCACCGAGCGCATTTTCCCCTTCGACCTGATCCCGCGCGTCATCCCCAACTCCGAGTGGACGCGCATCGAGGCCGGGCTCATCCAGCGCATCACCGCGCTCAACCTCTTCCTCGACGACATCTATCACGGCCAAAAATGTCTGAAGGATAAAATCGTCCCCCCCGCCCTCGTCCTCGGCGCGAAGCACTTTCGCCGGGAGTTCATGAACTGCACCGTGCCCCAGGGCATCTACGTGCACATTTGCGGCACCGACCTCATCCGCGACGGCGCCGGCAACTACCTCGTTCTCGAGGACAACCTCCGCTGCCCGTCCGGCGCCAGCTACATGATCGAAAACCGCGCCGCCATGCGCCGCGCGTTCCCCAATCTCTTCGCCAGCTCCGGCGTGCGCCCCGTCGAGGGCTACGCCAACGAGCTCCTCAAAGCCCTCCTCCACATCGCGCCCGCCCGCACCGACAAACCCAACGTCGTCCTCCTCACCCCCGGCGTCCACAACAGCGCCTACTTCGAACACTGCTTCCTCGCCCGCCAGATGGGCATCCCCATCGTCGAGGGCCGCGACCTCGTCGTGCGCGACGCCCACGTCTTCATGCGCACCACCGCCGGCCTCGAACCCGTCGATGTCATCTACCGCCGCATCGACGACGACTTCCTCGACCCGCTCGTCTTCCGCCCCGACTCCATGCTCGGCGTCCCCGGCCTCGTAAACGCCTACCGCGCCGGCCATGTCGCCCTCGCCAATTCCATCGGCACCGGCATCGCCGACGACAAGGTCATCTACGCCTACGTCCCGAAGCTCATCAAGTATTACCTCGGCCAGGACGCCATCCTCCCGAACGTCAACACCTACCTCCCGTCCGAGCCGCTCGACCGCAAATTCGTCCTCGAGAACATCGCGAAACTCGTCGTCAAGGCCGCCAACGAAGCCGGCGGCTACGGCATGCTCATCGGCCCCGCCGCCACCAAAGCCGAATGCGACACCTTCCGCGGCCTCGTCGCCGCCAACCCGCGCAACTACATCGCCCAGGATCCCATCAACCTCTCGCGTTCCCCCACCTGGATCGACGGCAAACTCGAAGGCCGCCACATCGACCTCCGCCCTTACATCCTCTACGGCGAAAAAATCACCGTCACCCCCGGCGGCCTCACCCGCGTCGCCCTCCGCAAAGGCTCCCTCGTCGTCAACTCCTCCCAGGGCGGCGGCTCCAAAGACACCTGGGTCCTCCACGGAGACCACTAACATGCCCGCCGCCAAAACGCCCCCCGCCCGTCCGCAGGCCACCGTGATGCTCTCCCGCGTCGCGCACTCGCTCTACTGGATGAGCCGCTACATCGAGCGCGCCGAAAATTTCGCCCGCCTCCTCGACGTCAATCTCCAGCTCCTCCTCGATTTCCAGGGCTTCACCGACACCACCATCAAGGAACACTGGGGCTCCATTCTCCTCAGCTCCGGCGACGAGGAACGGTTCGCCAAGCACTACGCCACCGCCGACAGCCGCAACGTCACCGAGTTCTTCGCCTTCGATCTCCGCAACCCGAATTCCATCCGCTCCAGCGTCAACGCCGCCCGCGAAAACGCCCGCATGATCCGCGACCAGATCTCCGCCGAAATGTGGGAGACCATCAACGAACTCTACCTCTATCTCGGCACCCACAACACCGACGCGATTTGGGCCGCCGGCGGCGCCGGCGAATTCTTCAACAGCGTCAAACGCAGCGCCCACCTCTTCCAGGGCCTCACCGCCTCCACCTACTCCCGCAACGAGGGCTGGGAATTCATCGAGTTCGGCAAATACATCGAACGCGCCGACAAGACCACCCGCATCCTCGACGTCAAATACCACATCTTGCTCCCCAGCGCGTCCGACGTCGGCGGCGCCGTCGACACCGCCCAGTGGCAGGCCGTCCTCCGCTCCGCCAGCGCCCTCGAGGCCTACCGCCGTTTCTACGTCAGCGAAATCCTCCCGTGGAAGGTCGCCGAGTTCCTCATCTTCTCCGACTCCTTCCCCCGCTCGCTGCACTTCTGCGTCGCGCAGGTCGACGATTTCCTCCGCCGCATCCTCGGCGACACCGGCCCCCGCCCCCGCACCGAGGCCGGCCGCGCCTCCCGCCGCCTCCTCGCCGACCTCCAGTCCCTCACCATCGCCGATGTGCTCCAGGAGCACGGCCTCCACGAATTCCTCGAAGAGGTCCAAAAGACCCTCGACACCATCGGCAACGAGATGATGGAAACGACCATGTTCTACCCGGCCGAATCGTCGAACGACGTGCAGCAGCAGCAGCAGCAACAGCAGCAATAACGGCCCGCCCGCCTCGCGCCCGCCGCGACCACCGGGGCGCCGCCCTTCCGCGGCCCTGCCTCCATGCATCTTCGCCTTCTTCACCGCACCACGTTCACCTACGCCGGCAAGGCGCAAGAAAGCTTCAACGAGGTCCGCCTGCGCCCGCGGGAAGACGCCACCCAGCACTGCCGGGACTTCGCCCTCCATCTCACCCCCACCGCGACCCCGCTCGAATACGACGACCTCCACGGCAACTCCATCCACTACTTCGACGTCCCCGATGCCCATTCGAAGCTGATCATCGAAGCCGTCTCCACCGTCGACACCGTGCCTTTGGCGGATCGCCCTCCGGTTCCCTCGGTCCTTTCCTCCGATCTCGAAAACTCCCCCGAACGCGAAATGCTCGCCGAGTTTTACACCAGCTCCCACTACGTCCCCCTCGAGGTCGAACTCTGGCGCGAGGCGCAGGACGCCCTGGCCGACGGACGCGGCGATGTCTGGGGCGACGTCCGCCGACTCGGCGGCCATATCTACCGCACCTTCGCCTACACCCCCAACGCCACCGGCGTAAACACCCGCGCGAACGACGCCCTCAAACTCCGCATGGGCGTCTGTCAGGACTTCGCCCACGTCCACCTCGGCCTCTGCCGCAGCCTCGGCATCCCCGCCCGCTACGTGAGCGGCTATTTTTTCAACACCACCCGCCGCCCCCGCGAAATCGAGGCCTCCCACGCCTGGATCGAAGCCTACCTCCCGGGCCACGGCTGGGTCGCCTACGATCCCACCCACGACCGCATCGCCGACGACCGCTACGTCAAGGTCGCCGTCGGCCGCGACTACGCCGACATCCGCCCCGTCAACGGCACCTACCGCGGCGCCCCCACCCGCTCCCTCAAGGTCGAGGTCACCGTCCGCGAAACCACCGCGCCCGCCGCCACCGCCGTCCCCACCCCGTAGTGGAAAACCCCTGACCTCCACCCGCCTCCCCCCGCCCGCATGTTTCTCCGCCTCACCCACCTCACGCGCTACGATTATTCGCAGCCCGTCGCCTTCGCACCCCACGCCCTCTACCTGCGCCCGCGCGAAACTCCCCGCCAACGCCTCCACGATTTCAAACTCGACGTCACCCCGTCCCCGCGCCGCATCGCCACCAGCGACGCCGAGGACAACGCCCTCGACTGGGCCTGGTTCTCCCCCGACCTCACCGCCACGCGGCTCGAATTCCGCTCCGAGTTCATGGTCGAAACCCTCGACACCAATCCCTTCGATTTTTTCCTCAAGCCCACCGCGCTCACGTTCCCGTTCACCTACGACGCCGCCGAGCGCTCTGCCCTCGGCCCGTGCCTCGCCGCCCCCCGCGGCACCGACGAACCGCAGCTCCGCGCCTGGCTCGCCCACCACCTGCCGGCCCCGCCGCCCGACACCGTCGCCTTCCTCACCGCGCTCAACTCCACCGTCCACCAGGCCCTCGCCTACACGCGCCGGGACGAGCCCGGCATCCAAACGCCCGCCGAGACCCTCGCGCTCCGCAGCGGCTCCTGCCGCGACTACGCCGTCTTCTTCATCGCCCTCTGCCGCACCCTCGGCCTCGCCGCCCGCTTCGTCAGCGGTTACCTTCACGAACCGCCCGCCCCCGGGATCTCGCATCCCCTCCCCCCGACCATGCACGCCTGGGCCGAAGTTTATCTCCCCGGCGCCGGTTGGCGCGGTCTCGACCCCACCCGCGGAGTTTTCTGCGACGACGCCTTCGTCGCCGTCGCCCACGCCTCCCTCGCCGAAAGCGTGAACCCCATCCAGGGCGGTTTCTACAGCCCGGTCCCCGTCTCCTCCCATCTCTCCACCCACCTCACCATCGAGCGCCTCTGAGTGGCTCGGGCTTTCCGGCCCGTGGATTTCCGCGTGGCCCGGGCTTTCCCGCCCGTGCCTCCGCCTCGTTCTCTGCCTCGTCACCCTCCGCCGCCCGTCGTCCTCCCATGTCCGCCACGCCCTACTCCGCCCCCGTTTGGCAATCCCTCCGCGCGTGCGGTGACGCCGTCGAGGCCTCCCTCGCCCGCAGCAACGTGCTCCTCACCATGGGCGGTGAGCCCACCTTTGTCCCGGTCGCACCCACCGGCGCCGAGTGGCAGACCGCCGCCCTCGGGCCGACGAAACTCGCCTACGCCCGCCGGCTCGCCCGCGAACTCGTCCGCTCAGCCTTTCCCGGCGCCGTCATCCTCGAAACCTCCGGCAAACATTACCCCGGCGAACCGCTCCCGCGCTGGACCCTCCTCCTCCAACGCCGCGCCGACCACCAGCCCGTCTGGCGCGACATCACCCGCCTCAGCGCCGACCTCGTGCCCGGTCAACACACGCTCGCCGACGCGGCAAAATTTCTCGCCGACCTCGCCGATTCCCTCGCCGTCGACTCGACCCACAGCCTGCCTTTCGCCGAAACCGCCACCCCCACTGCGGTCACCGGTTTCGTCCTCCCCCTCGACCAACCCACCGGCACCTGGATCACCGACGACTGGACCCCCACCCTTGGCGCCGGCCCTCTCCCGCTCTTTCCCGGCGACAGCCCCGCCGGCCTCCGGCTCCCGCTGGAAAAACTCGGCGAAAAAAATCTCCGCCGCGCCCTCACCGCCGAAATCCGCGACGGCACCCTCACCGTCTTCATCCCGCCCCTCCTCCTCTCGTCCTACCTCGCCCTGCTCGTCGCCATCGAGGGCTCCCTCGCGTCCCAGAAACTCCGTGACGTCGTCCTCGCCGGCTACGCCCCGCCCCCCGATCCCAAGCTCCCCACCGTCGGCCTCGCCAGCGATCCCGGCGTCCTCGAAATCAACGTCTCGCCCTGCGCCACCTGGGCCGACTACGACCGGCAGCTCAATCAACTCTACGCCGCCGCCGCCACGTGCGGCCTCTGCGCGCGCAAGCTCCAGTTCAACGGCCGCGAAGTCGGCACCGGCGGCGGCGCCCACCTCGTCTTCGGCGGCCCCGTCGGCCTCCTCTCGCCCTTCTTTGCCTTTCCCGCCCTGCTCCCGTCGACGATCCGCTATTTCCAACACCACCCGTCGCTCAGCTTCGCCTTCACCGGCGCCTACATGGGCCCGAGTTCGCAGGCCCCGCGCATCGACGAGTCCACCTACGAGGCCCTCTACGAACTCGAGATCGCCTGCGCCGGCGCCGAAAATTTCGGCCGCCCCCAAAACCTCGCCCTCTTCGACCTGCTGTTCCGCGACCTCCTGATGGATCGCTCCGGCAACACCCACCGCGCCGAAATCAGCGTCGACAAACTCTGGAATCCGTTCGCCCCGAACGGCCGCCTCGGCCTCGTCGAATTCCGCGCCTTCGAGACGCATCCGTCCGCCGCCGTCCAGTCCGCCACCGCCCTCTTCATCCGCGCCATCCTCGCCCGCCTCGCCGCCGATCCCTTCAAAGCCCCCTTCGTCCGCTGGGCCGGCGAACTCCACGACCGCTTCTTTCTCCCCGCCTTCGTCTGGGAAGACCTCGCGAAAATCTGCGCCGACCTCGCCGCCCACGGCCTCCCCTTCGACCCCGAGTGGCTCCGCGCCCCCTGGGAATTCCGCTTCCCCAAACTCGGCGAGTTCGCCCTCGCCATCGCCCCGCCCGCCGACCCCGAAAATCCCGCGGCGGAAAAACCCCAGCCGAAACCCTTCACCGTCGAGTTCCGCCAGGCCCTCGAAGCCTGGCCGCTCCTCGGCGAATCCCCCAACGCCGGCACCGTCGCCCGCACCGTGGACTCCAGCCTCGACCGCCTCGAAGCCCGCGTCTCCGACGCCACCGCCCTCGCCTCCGGCCTCCTCCTCGTCAACGGCCTCCCCTGCGAATTCCGCCCGCTCGCCGCTTCTGACGCTCCACTCTCATCCCTCACCTCTCCACCGCCCGCCGCCGTCGCGGCGGCGGCGGGCATCCGCTACCGCGCCTTCTATCTCACCCCGTCGCTCCAGCCCCACATCCCCGTCCACGCCCCGCTCCTCCTCGAATGGGTCGACCGCCAGACGCTCACCGTCGTCGCCGCCGCCCGCTGGCACGTCTGGAACCCGCGCAGCGTCGACTACACCGACCGCCCCGCCGATGACACCGCCGCCGCCACGCGTCGCGCCGAGCGCTGGGAACCGTGGACCAAGACCCTCGGCCAATCCCGCTTCATCCCGAAAATCGATTTCCCGCCCGAGGGCCGGTACACCCTCGACCTCCGCCGCTACCCCGCGCAGGCGAGGTGAACCGACGCTCGCGCTTCACCGTCGGCGTTCGGGTTCAACGGCTGGCGTTGAGCCTGGAACGCCAACCGTTCGCCCCGCCGTCAGCGCGCCGCGTTCTTTTTCGGTTCCGCCAGCATCGCTTGAAACCGCGGATTTTCCCGCAGCTCGTCAAACGCCGGGGCGAGGCGGAGCTCCACGCGCAGCACCGGCCCGACGGTCGTCTTCAGCTTCGACTCCAACAGCGCCATCGCTTGGTCGTACTCGCCCAACCGGACCAGAATCACCGCCACGTTGGTCGAGTGTTCCTCCTCCGCGGTGGGCGCGAGTTCCATCGCCAGCTCGAGCATTTTTCGGGCCTCGGCTTTTTCCCCGAGACACGCGTGCACATGCGCACTCCAAAAAACCAGACTGACCTCGTCCGGATCCTTTTCCCGCGCCTTGTCGATCGTCTTCAACGCGCCACGCCAATGGGATTCGGCCGCCGCCGTCCGGCCGCCGATCGCGTGCACCCGCCCGAGCAACCAGGCCTTCGGCGCCCCACTCCGGTAAAATCCCTGCAGGAAATCGCGCGACACCGTGTTCAACACCGCCAGACATTTGTCCGCGTCGCGTTGCCAGAGCCAGAGCTGACACGAGAGCGTGACCGCCCGGTCGTCCAACAACGAGGAGACCGGCACCTTCGCCAACGTCGCGGCGGCCCCAGCCAGATCCCCGCGAAAATTCAACTGACACTCCATTTTCCGCAGGAGCGCACCGGAACTCTGGCGCAGGCTCAGCGCCTGGTCGACCGCCTGTTCCGCCTCCTCGTATCGCCCCAGCGTTTCCAGGGTAAAACTCTTCGCCAGCAGCGCCAGCGGATCGCCGCCGGGCAGCGTCGCCGACCGTTCAAAATAAGCCAGCGCCTCGTCGGGCCGCCCCTGGCTGCGCACCGTTTCGCCGAGCGTACGCCAGACGCGCTTGTCCTTCGGCGTGCTGACGAGCAGTTCGCGCGACAGCCTTTCCGCCTCCGCCAGCGTCGACGGATTGTTGCGATACGCGTTCGCCAACGCCAACCGCGCCGTCCGCGAGGTCGGGAGCAAACTCACCGCCTGCTCCGCCCGGATCCGGGCCAGGTCGTCCGCCCCCGGCGTGTGAAAAAACTCATACTCCCCGCTCGTGACCTGCGCATACACCGCCCACGCCTCGCCGTCGGCCGGATCGAGCTCGACCGCCTTTTTGCAAAGTTCGTCGGCCAGCGCCCAATCCGCCCGCGTCGCATCGTCCCACTTTTCCCACAGGAGCGTCGCCTTGGCCGAGAGCTGCCGCGCTTCACTGGCCCGCAGCGGTGGCGCCACCCGGGGTCGCGTATCCTTCTGCGGCGCCTTCGTCGCCGGCGCGGGTGCGACCACCGCGGGGGCCGCCACCACCGCGGTCGGCTTGGCCCGCGGCGGTGAGAAACGAACCCAGGCCACGCCGGCCGTCACCACCAGCAAGGCACCGAGAAACCACACCCGCCGGCGGTCCGCCGCCCGCGCCTTCGCCTCCGCGCGGCCCCGCCCGGACGACGTTCCCGCCGCGGTGCTCCGCCGCGCGGCGAACGGCGCATTCGTGGCCCCGCTCGCCGTGCCCTCCAGCAAGGCCTGGACCCGATGGGCCAGCGTCTCGCTCGCCACCCCGTCGGGCAGATGAATCCATTGCACTTCCCGAAACTTCTCCGGCACGAGCGCCGTGACGTCCGAGGTGTCGTCAATCGTGACCGGGAGCAAAAAGGCCCGCTCGTCCGCCATGTCGTGCGAACGGTCGATCGCCATCTTCCACTCCCGCCGAAAATACCCTTCCAGCCGCGCATCCGTCTGCCGCGAAATCACGGCGACAAACAGCGAACATTCCCGAATCTGGCGCCGGATCTTGCCGTCCCACGCATCGCCGCCGATCAGTTCGCTCCGGTCGAACCACACCTCGATCCCGTGCTGCTTCAACGTGTCCGCGATCGACTGCGCCGCCGCGAGATTCTCGCGGGCATAGCTGAGGAAAACGGCCTGGGAATCACTCATGACCACGGCTCTACGACGCGCTTCGGGCATTCAAGTTGCACGCGCAGCTCCGCCGCCCAGCCAAAGCAGCGCTGGGCCGACCGGTGGGGGCGAGGTCGATTGAAGGGATCATTTCCGGCGGCCATTCGGCACCGCATATCCGCCAATCCGCAATTCTTAAAGCGGCCGCTCCGAAACTCGCCGCACGCCTCCGCTGCTTGCTGCGCTCGGTTTCCCCGGGGGGGCCGTGCGCTCCGCGCACGGCTCACCGCGTCACGCCCCGACCGGCGCTCCGCCGCCGCCCGCGGCGCGGCCGGCCCACCCCGGATGGCGCCGGCCGGAAAGGGAGCGGCGCCCCGCCGGCACTTTGGCATCGCCACCCGCCCCCGCCGCGCCGACCGTGCCCGCCACTTTGCGACCGACCATCCTCCTTCTCTGGGATATCGACGGCACCCTCGTCACCTCCGGCGGCGCCGGCGCCCGCGCCTTGCGCGCCGCCCTCCACGGCTCCTTCGCCGTCGACGGTTCGCTCGACGACATCGACTTCGCCGGCCGCACCGACCGCTGGATTCTCCGGGAAATTCTGCAGAAATTCGCGCTGCCCACCACCGAGGAGAACTTCCGCCTGCTCCTCGACGCCTATCTCGACGCCCTCCCGCGCGAACTCGCCAACCCCTCCGCCCTCGTCCTGCCCGGCATCCGCGCCATCCTCGCGGCCACGGCCGGCCACCCCGCTTTCGCGCAGGGCATTCTCACCGGCAACGTCCGCCGCGGGGCCCAGACCAAACTCGCCCACCACGGCCTCTGGGACCACTTCGCCTTCGGGGCCTTCGGCGACGACAGCGAACTCCGCAACGAACTCGGCCCCCACGCGCTCCGCCGCGCCCGCGCCCACACCGGCGCCGACTTCGCCCTCGACCGCGTCTGGATCATCGGCGACACCGCGCACGACATTGCCTGCGCCCGCGCCCTCGGCGCCCGCGTTCTCGCCGTCGCCACCGGCAGCCACGCCCTCGACGCGCTCGCCGCCCACCGGCCCGACGCGCTCTTGCCCGACCTCACCGACACCGCCGCGGTGCTGCGGGTTTTCGCCCCGTAATCCGACCGCCCCGGCTTCGCCGCCGACACGGAAATTTGGTTGGCACCCGTCGTTCCTCGCACCTCACTGCCCGCTCGCGCCCATGAAACATTTCACCATTGCCATCGGTTCCGACCACGCCGGCTTCGCCTACAAGGAAGCCATCAAGGCCATGCTCCTCGCCGCCGGCCACACCGTGCGCGATTTCGGCACCCACTCCGACGCAAGCTGCGATTACCCCGATTTCATCCGGCCCGTCGCCGAAGCCGTCGCCCGCGGCGAGTATGAGCGCGGCATCGTGCTCGGCGGTTCCGGCAACGGCGAGGCCATCGTCGCCAACCGCATCAAGGGCGTCCGCTGCGGCCTCTGCTGGAACGAGCAGGTCGCCGTCTGGAACCGCTCCCACAACGACGGCAACTGCCTCTCTCTCGGCCAACGCACCGTCACCGAAACGGAGGCGCTGCACATCGTGAACGTCTGGCTCGCGACCGAGTTCGAAGGCGGCCGCCACCTCGCGCGCATCCAAAAAATCGACGCGGGCTGAACCGCCCCCCCACGTTTTCCTTCAGCCGAAACGGCGGTCCACCCCGGCCGCCGTTTTGCTTTTCCGCCCGCCCCGGGCGATCCTTTCGCCCGGCGCGGATCAAAATCTGAACCGCGCCGTCTCTTCCCTTCCATGGCCCTCGCCTACCACCACCTCTTCGAACCCGGCACCGATCCGTCCGCTCCCCCGCTC
>CAJAYO010000829.1 GCA_903948415.1 uncultured Opitutia bacterium
CGTGTAGGTCGTGGTCTGCCACTGCGCCCGGAGGGCCGGCAGCAGGGCGCACAGACCGAAAAAGAGGAACGCAATTTTTTTCATCGGACGCTGAGGCGATAGAAGCGCGAGGCGGCGGCGGGGGAGTCCACCGTGGCAGTCCCAATGTCAACCGCCGGAGCCTGGTAGCGCAGCGCCGCGGCGGTGGCCGCGCCGACGCGGAGCCCAACGGGCGTCCAGGTTTTCAAGTCCGCACTCTCTTCGATCGAATAAAGTTTCCCGGTGATGGTGAAGAATTCGAATTTCACGCCCGTCGCCGTCTTGTTCACGATCCGCAGCTCAAAGCGCTCGGCGCCATCGCCCGCGAACGTGCCGGCGATGTACTCGTCGAAATTGCTGATGCCGTCGCCGTCAAAATCCCCGTCCCGGCCGATCAGGCTGAGGTCCCAGCCGGCGGGCCCGGGGC
Source organism: uncultured Opitutia bacterium (assembly GCA_903948415.1). Taxonomy (GTDB): domain Bacteria; phylum Verrucomicrobiota; class Verrucomicrobiia; order Opitutales; family Opitutaceae; genus GAS368. Next base: position 446 of record CAJAYO010000829.1, read on the forward strand.
GGAGCCCGGCTTGGTACATCTGCCACTCTTCCCAGGCATCGGGCAGGCCGTCGCGATCCGTATCGACCCCGAGATTGAGGTCGAGGCGGACCCGCTCGCCGCCGCTGCCGGCCTGGAGATTGCCGCTGGCGTTGATGGGATAGTATTTCTCGCCGTTCATTTCGACCACCAGGGAGTACAGTCCGTTGGCGGGCACGGCCTTCTCCGAGTAGGTCCGGGTCGCGGGGCGACTCTGGTCGATCGGAATCTTCAACTCGTAATTGAAATCGGCCTTGAGCTGGGAAAACACCGGGGTCCGACCGAGCTCAATCCCGTTGCGCAGGAGGACGAGTTCGGCGCCCTGGACCTGCAACGTCGCCCCGACCTGGTCGCGGACCACGCCGAAGAGGCTGTAGTGTGGCGCCGGCGGAAACGCCCGGGCCACGAGGGGAATCAACGCCGCGAGGCAGCACCCGCCCAGCCAACCACGGATCGCCTTACCCCGCCGGGTTCCCCCCGCCCCGAAGGTCGCGTAAAAGTCCAGGAGCTTCACGTGGGCAGAATGATTGAGCTGGGCATTTCCACGACAGTCAGGTCTCGACCTACCAACTACGACCCCAAATACACCCTAGACTCGGGTGAATTATTTCCACCTTGAGTAGGTATAAAGCCCCATCAGCCGGGAGAATAGGCGAGCGTGGCGGGGGTGGCGGGAAGGCCGGCCCAGCCCGCGGCGGGGACGGGCCATCAGGGAGCGGGTGCTTAGCCGGACCCGGTGGCGGCGCGGAACGGTGGACGCCGGACCGCACCGCGCCGAGCCGGGGGTGATCGCGGGCGATGACGCGCGGGCGGTCGACGCGATTGCTCTGGCCGTGCCGGCGCGGGTGGGGACCGGCGGGCAGCGGGCCAACGGCCGTCCGCCGCCGCCCAGCATGGGCCGGGTGCGACCGGTGGGGACGCTGGCCGGATCCTTCAGGGATCCTTCAGGGACGGTTCGAGGACGATTCGAGGACGATTCGAGGGCGATTCGAGGCCGTCTTGGCGGCGGAAGCGCTCCGCCGGCCGCGGGGCGCACCGCGCCACCCGGTTCCGGGCGTGCTGGCTTGCCCGACGCGCGGGGCGCCTTGCCGGGCCGGGCTAGGCCTGGGCGC
>CAJAYO010000830.1 GCA_903948415.1 uncultured Opitutia bacterium
CCCTCCACCACCCGGTTGAGCACCACCGACGGATCGGCGCCGGCATTGGCCACAATCTGCCGCAGCGGCTCCTCCAGCGCGCGCAGCACGATCCGGATGCCCGCCTCCTGGTCCGCATTCGCGCCGTGCAGCGCGGTTAATTGGCCGCGCGCCCGCAGCAGCGCGACGCCTCCGCCCGGCAAGACGCCCTCTTCGACCGCCGCGTGCGTGGCATGCATCGCGTCCTCCACCCTCGCTTTCTTCTCCTTCATCTCCGTCTCCGTCGCCGCGCCGACCTTCACGACGGCGACGCCGCCCGCGAGTTTGGCGAGGCGTTCCTGCAATTTTTCGCGGTCGTAGTCCGACGTCGTTTCCTCGATTTGCCGGCGGATCTGGTGCACGCGCGCCTGGATCGCCGAGGACTTCCCCCCGCCCTCGACCAGCGTCGTCGTGTCGCGGTCCACCGTGATGCGCTTCGCCCGCCCCAGATCCGCGACGGTGACATTCTCCAATTTGAGGCCGAGATCCTCGGTGAGGCAGCGCGCCCCGGTGAGCACCGCAATATCCTCCAGCATCGCCTTGCGGCGATCGCCAAACCCCGGCGCCTTCACCGCACACACGTTGAGCGTGCCGCGGATCTTGTTCACGACGAGGGCGGCGAGGGCTTCGCCCTCCACCTCTTCGGCGATGATCAGCAGCGGCTTGCCGCTCTTGGCGACGATCTGCAGCAGCGGCAGCAGGTCCTGCAGATTCGCAATCCGCTTCTCGTGAATGAGCACGTAGGCCTCTTCCAAAACGACCTCCATGCTCTCCGTATCCGTGACGAAATACGACGACAGGTAGCCCTTGTCGAATTGCATGCCCTCGACGACCTCCAGCGTGGTCTCGATGGACTTAGCCTCCTCGACCGTGATCGTGCCGTCCTTGCCGACCTGCTCCATCGCCGTCGCAATCACCTCGCCGATGGCCCGGTCGGAATTCGCGGAAATCGTGCCGACCTGCGCGATCTCGGTCCGCCCGCTGCACGGTTTCGCGAGCTTGCGCAACTCGCCGACGATCGCCTCGACCGCCAGGTCGATGCCGCGCTTCAGATCCATCGGATTCATCCCGGCCACGACGCACTTCATCCCTTCCACGACAATGCCCTGGGCGAGCACCGTGGCCGTGGACGTGCCGTCGCCGGCGATGTCCGACGTCTTGGTCGCGACTTCGCGCACGATCTGCGCACCCATGTTTTCAAAGTGGTCGCGCAACTCGATTTCCTTCGCGACGACCACGCCCGAATTGATGATGGTCGGCGACCCATACGTGCGCTCGAGCACGACGGTGCGCGCCTTGGGTCCGAGCGTCACGCGAACGGCCTGCGCCAAGGTATTGATCCCCGCGAGCAGTTTCGTGTGCGCGTCCTGGCGGAAAATGATTTGTTTCGCAGACATGGCGGGAGGAGTCGGACATTGCGGTTGCTGGACCCGCCGAAACTACTCCGGCGGCGTCGAACCGCTGCGCGTGCCTTGGCAAATTGTTCGCACTATTTGTCCTGCCCCGCCCCCGCCGCTCACGCGCGGCCCCGGGCGTCGCCCGCTCCGGCCGACCCGGCCCACCGGCGCGTGCGGACGCGAGCCATCGCCTCCCGCAACCACAGCGAATCCGCCAGATTTTCCGTCGCGCAAAGCCCGACCACCCGGCCCTCTTCGATCACCGGCAGCGCCCATAAATCCTCGTCGCGGCCCCGGCCAATCGCCCGTTCCACCGGTTCCCCGATCCGCGCCTCGACGGGGCGACGGCGGATCCCACCCTCCACCCGCCCGGTCGGCCCGCGCTCCACCCGTCCGGCCAGCAAGTCCTCCCACCGCAGCACGCCGACCAATTCGCCCGCGGCCACAACCGGGAAGTGTTGCGGCGGCGCGGCGGCCGAAAAATCTCCGGCGCGCTGCAGGGGGTTACCGGGCGCGAGCGGGTGAAACTCCGTCACCCTCACGTCCTCGACCGGCACGCCGGCGAACACCGGCCTGAGCCGCGCGGCGCCCACCCTCCTGCTCCGCGCCGAGCCAGACGAACACGGCGAGCAACGGGTCGGCCAACCGCCCCAACACCCCGAGCGCGCCGGCCAGGGCCTGGCCGACCAGCACCGCAACCAGCGTCGCGCGGCCGTGGTCGAGCCGGAGCGCAAGCCGCGCCCGCCGCACCCGCCCGCCGTCCCTGAGAAACGCGGGCCGGAGAGTGAACGCGCCAGGCCGGCGTTGAGCCACGCCAACCGCGCCAGCGGGCTTGCCCCGGGCCACGCCCCGGCGCTTCCCGCCGCGAGGCCGCTCAGGGCGAGCAGGGCAAAAGTCCGGCTGCGAGCACGAGGTTCACCGCGGGCCCGGCCACGGCGATCCAAAATTCCTGCCGCGGGCGTTCCGGGATGCGATCCAGCCGCGCGCTGCCGCCGATCGGCCGCAGAGTGATATCCCAGGTTCGGATACCAAATTTTCGGGCGGCCGGCGCGGAGCCCAATTCGTGGGGCACCACGATGCCGAAGACCCCCACCGTAGCGACGAGCGCCGCGGCCACGTCGCTCCAGCGCCGGCTCCCGGCATCGTGCATCCCCGCGTTCCACCCCAACAGTGGGGAAAGGTCGCGTGCATCCGCACCGCGAAGCCCGCCAGGCGCCCTGTTTTCCCGGACGCCCGCCTGCTCCGTCCGCCTGTCTCCCGCCCCCGCCATTTGCCTTGGCGCCGGCCCCGCGGAGCCGACCCGTCCGGACTGGGCGTGTGCGCAGCGCCGCAGCGGTGGCGGGCCTGGTGTCCGGCAGGGTTCCGCCGCCCGCGGCTTCATTTCCGCGCGACCGTGGCCGCCGGCTGGGCCGGCACGACCACCACGGGACACCCGGCGCGCTGCAACACGCCGTGGGCCGTGCCCCCGACGACCAGATCATAAAACGCCGTGTGCCCGTGCGAGCCGAGGACGATGTAGCGCGCCCCAAGTTCTTTCGCCTGCGCGAGGATGTGCGGCACGGCAAAGCCCTGCACGCACACGGCATCCACCTTCACCCCGCTTTTCCCGAGCGCCTGTTGCAGCCGCAGCAGGTGCCGGCGGGCACCCCGTTCGGCCCGCGCCGTAAACTGCAGCGACTCGTCGACCAACGGACCGGCGTCGGTGACGATGACGGGTGGCAGGACCACGTGCAACAGCACGACCCGGGCCTCAAAGCCGCGGGCGAGGCGGAGCGCACACTGCATGACCTCACGGCTGACGCCGGAAAAATCGATCGGCACAAGAATGGTTTTCATGGCGGAGAGGGGGCCTTCGGACGCGGATGTCCGATGCCGCCAAACCTAGGCCTTCCCAGTGGCCCGCGCTGCGCAGTACTTGCCGGATGGTGGGCGCAAATTGGTGCCGCGCGGCGGAAACCGGCGGCGCCTCACTCCGGCCCGGTCAACAGGAGCAGGGTCCCCGCCACCAGGGCCGCCCCGAAGCCCACGCCAATCCGGCCGAACAACCGCCGCTCCCCGAGAACGGCCACCGCCGCCGCCTTGAAGACGAGGTTCGCCATCGCCGCGACCACGATCAGCCGCCAACCCGTCGCCGGCCCGATTTCTGCCGTACCCACCAGATGCGTGACAGACAGCGTGATCGCATCCATGTCGGTCAAACCCGAGATAGCTGCCGCCGCGTAAAGCCCCCGCCGGCCAAAATATTCGTTCGCCGCCGCCACCGCCAGCTGCACCACCGCGTAAAGCACGCCGAACAAAAGCGCCGGTTTCAGCTCGGTCGGGTTGCCCTGCTCCGGCGCGACCGCGGGCGTGGGGTCGGCCCGGCGCAAGTTGGCCACCCCGGTCAGCAATAGGACCGCGAACAGGATCGCCAGCGGCCCGCCTGCCGCCCCGAGGAATCCGGGCGACGTGGCCCCGATCAGAAGCCCGACCCGCACGAAGACCACGGAGGACGCCACCAGAATCACGAACGCGGCCACGTCCGGTCTTGCCCCCGCGTCTTTGGTGCGCCGCGCCACACTCACCGCCGTCGCCGTGCTCGAGATGACCCCGCCGAGCACGCCGTTGGCCCACGCCCCCGCCCGCACGCCCACCCATTTGTAGGCGATGTAACCGCCCAGACTGATGCCCACGATGAGCACCACCATCAGCCAAATCCGGAACGGATTCAGCACGAGAAACGGTCCGAACGCCCGGTCGGGCAGCACCGGTAAGATGACGAGCGAAATCAGCGCAAACTGCATGATGGCGGTAAAATCCTGGTCGCCGATTCGCTCCGCCAGAGAGTGCATCTGCGGTTTCAAATGCAACAACACGGCGACCATCCCGCTGCTCGCGATCGCCACGGCGGTCGCGCCCTTCATCAGATAGGCGCCCACGGCAAACATCACCAGCAGGGCGACCTCGGTGGTCACCCCGGGCCGCTCCTCGCCTCCGCGCAGCAGCGGCAACTCCCCTCCGAGCATGACGAGCGCGAGCCCGCCGAAGCCCCCGGCGACCACCCAGCCGCCATGCGTCTCGGCCAGCAGCCCGCACAACGCGCCCAGGAGCGTCACCAGGGGAAACGTCCGAAACCCGGCCAGGCGCGCGTCGGTCCGCTGGCGCTGCAGCCCGACCAGCAGCCCCAGTCCAACCGCAATGCCCAATCGGCCGAACAGCTCGATCATGACGCGTCTGGCCTCCGCTTTGTCCCGCCCCCGCGGGAGTTGGTTTTCGTCGCCGCTCGCTTCCCTCCTTGGGCCCGGCCATCCGCCGCGCCCCGCCGCACCAGCAGCCGGCGCAGGCCCGCCGGCGGCGCTGGCAGTTCCGCCGAGACGGTCCGCCGGAGCCGTTTTTCACGGGCGGCCAACCACCGCCGGACCCGCCGCAACCGGATCGGTTGACCCGGCCGGCGCGCCACATATCTGGCCAGACAACCCGCGAGCACCTGGAGGTCGTGAATCTCCCCCGTCCGATGTTGGCGACGCCGCAGCTGCTCCAGCCAGGCGGCGGTGATCCCGGGCACCCAGACCCGCAGCGCCTCCGCCAGATAGCGCAGTCGCTTGAGGGCCAGCCGCGCGCGATGCGTCTGGGTCGCGGCGCGTTGCGCGTCCCGGTTGGCCGACCGCGCCGTGGCGAGCGCTGCCCGCACCGTGCGAACCACCGCCGGAGCGGCCGCCGCACCCGCTCCGCTCGCGCCCGCGGCGCCCGCCAGCGACCGGCCGCGCCGCCGGAGCTTTTTGCCCCCGTGCCGCAGGCGGTCCCGCATGGCGCGCACCGCGCGTTTGACCCCGCGTCGCAACCGCGCCCGAAACGGGCGCAGCGCCGGCTCGCTCGCGATTCGCTCCTCCACCTGTTTAAGTTGCACGACCGCATCCCGGGCCTTCGCCGTGTCGCGCAGACAGCGCCGGAGCGACCGCCGCAGCTGGTCCGTCGCCCCCCCGCCCACTGCGCCGATCAGATCGGCCAACGCGAGGAGCCGCCGCGTTTCGACCCGGAGCTGGTGCACCGCCCGCGGCGAGCCCTGCGCTACGCACCGCCGGCGCAGCACCGCGTGCCGACGCAGCCCCCCTCGCAGCGCC
>CAJAYO010000831.1 GCA_903948415.1 uncultured Opitutia bacterium
GAGCTTCCGCCCTCACGGCACCAGCAGCACCTTGCCCGTGGTCCGCCGTCCTTCGAGCGCGCGATGCGCCTCCGCCGCCTGCCCGAGCGGATACGTCGCGCCGATGCGCACCGTGAGCTTGCCCGCCGCCACCCAGCCAAACAGCTCGCCGGCCCGCGCCTGCAGCTCGGCCGTCGTCAGCGTGTAATGGGCGAGGGTCGGCCGCGTAATAAACAGCGAACCTTTCTGCGACAACACCAGCGGCGCAAACGGCGCGACGGGGCCGCTGGAGTTCCCATACGACACAAACATCCCGCGCGGCCGCAGGCTCGCCAGGGTGCCATCGAAGGTGTCCTTGCCGATCGCATCGTAGGCGACATCCACGCCGCGCCCGCCCGTGAACGTCTTCACCGCATCCGGAAAATTCTCCCGCGTGTAGATGCACACCGCGTCCGCCCCGGCCGCGCGCGCAAGCAGCGCCTTCTCCTCGGTGCCGACCGTCGCCAGCACGCGCGCCCCGCGCAGCTTCGCGATCTGCGTGAGGAGCAAACCCACCCCGCCCGCCCCCGCATGCACCAGCGCCGTATCGCCGGCTTTCAGGGGAAACGTGTCGCCCGCCAAATAGTGCGCCGTCATCCCCTGCAACATCAGCGCCGCCGCCGTCTGCATTGCGATCCCCGCGGGCACCTTTACCGTGTGCGCCGCCGGCGCGAGCGCCTCGCCGGCATAAGCCCCCGCCACCCGCACGCTCGCCACGCGGTCGCCGACCGAAAACTCCGTCACGCCCGCGCCCACCGCCGTCACCTCGCCCGCCGCTTCCATGCCGAGCGTGTGCGGCAATTTCACCGAGTAGAGGCCGCTGCGCTGGTAGGTGTCGATGAAGTTCACCCCGGCCGCCTCGACGCGCAACCGCACCTCGCCCGCTCCGGGCGCGGGTACGGCGATCTCGTCCACCCGCATTGTCTCCGCGCCGCCAGTTTCATGGATGCGGATGGCGTGCATGGCGAAGCGGCGGCGAACTCAGCCGACCACGTTGACGTTGCCCTTGTAGAGCTGGATCGGGCGGACGCCGACGTGCTTGTTCTTCAGCGCATCGATGCCCTGCACCGCCGCCTGCGCGCCCGTGATCGTGGTCATGATACACACGTTATGGGCGTAGGCGGCCGAGCGGATCGCATTCTCGTCGCGGCGCGGGATCATCCCGGCCGGCGTGTTGATCACCATCTGGATCTGGCCGTTCTTGATCAGATCGACCGCGTTCGGCCGGCCTTCCTGGATCTTGGCGAGCTTCTTCACCTTCACGCCGGCGGCGGCAAGGGTGTCGGCGGTGCCGCTGGTCGAGTAGATCGCAAAACCAAACCCCTCCAGCCGGCGCGCGATTTCCACCGCGCGGACCTTGTCGCCGTCTTTCACCGAGAGAAACACGTTGCCCTTCACCGGCAGGCCCGGCTTCGCGGCCGCCTGCGCCTTCGCAAACGCCACGCCGAGATCGGCGTCGATGCCCATGACCTCGCCGGTCGAGCGCATCTCGGGCCCGAGCGCGATCGTCGAGCCGGGGAAGCGCACAAAGGGAAACACCGCTTCCTTCACGCACCAGTGCTTCGGCGTCTGTTCCTTCGTAAACCCGAGATCCTTGAGCTTCGAACCCGTCATCACCTTGGCGGCGAGTTTCGCGAGCGGCACGCCGATCGCCTTGGCCACAAACGGCACCGTGCGCGACGCGCGCGGGTTCACTTCGAGCACGTAGAGTTCGTTGTCCTTGATCGCGAACTGCACGTTCATCAGGCCGATCACCTTGAGCTCACGCGCGAGTTCGTGCGTGGCCTTGCGGACGGTGTTCAACATCGCGGCCGGCAGCGTGTGCGGCGGCATCACCATCGCGGCATCGCCCGAGTGCACGCCGGCAAACTCGATGTGCTCGAGCATGCCGCCGATCACGGACATCTCGCCATCGCAGATGCAGTCGACGTCGAGCTCGATCGCGTCCTCGAGGAACTTGTCGATCAGCACGGGCTTGTCGGGCATCACGTCGAACGCCTGGCGCACGACATTTTTAAATTCATCCTCGCTATAGACGATGAACATGCCGCGCCCGCCGAGCACGAACGACGGACGGAGCAGCACGGGGAAACCGATCTCGTGGGCGGCCTTGAGCGCGTCGGCCTCGTTCATCGCGGTGCGGTTCGCCGGCGATTTGAGGCCGGTCTTGTCGAGAATGGCGGAGAACTGTTTCCGGTCCTCGGCGAGCTCGATGCTCTCCGGCGACGTGCCGATCACGTTCACGCCGTTTTTCTTCAGCGCGGTGGCGAGGTTCAGCGGGGTCTGGCCGCCGAACTGCACGATCACGCCGTCGCACTTTTCCTGCTGATAGATTTCCAGCACGTCCTCCAGCGTGAGTGGCTCGAAGTAGAGCCGGTCGCTGGTGTCGTAGTCGGTCGAGACCGTCTCGGGATTCGAATTCACCATCACGCTCTCGTAGCCCATCTCGCGGAGCGCAAAGCTCGCGTGCACGCAGCAGTAGTCGAACTCGATGCCCTGGCCGATGCGGTTCGGACCGCCGCCGAGAATCATGATCTTCTTCTTGCCGCTCGGCGCCATGACTTCGTTTTCGTCGCCGTAGCTCGAATAATAATAGGGCGTGAACGCCTCAAACTCCGCCGCGCAGGTGTCGACCAGGCGGTAGGTCGTGTGGACGCCGCGTTGCTTCCGGTCGGCCCGCACGGTGGCGAGGTCGCTCTTGAGAATGTGGGCGAGCTGCACGTCCGAGAAACCGAACTCTTTCGCGCGCCGCAGCGCGGCGGTGTCGACGGTCGCGAGCGTGTGTTTCGCCAGCGCCTGCTCCATCTCGAAGATCTGGTGCAGCTGCGTGAGGAACCAGCGGTCGATCTTCGTGATGTCGAAGACCCGGTCGACCGAGTAACCGGCCTTGAACGCGTGGCGGATGAAATAGACCCGCTCCGCGTTGGGCGTACCGAGCTTGGCGTTGATGATCTTTTCCTCGACGGGTTCGTCGTGGCCGTGTTTGCCGCCGCCGCCGAAGCCGCGCGCCCCGGTCTCGAGCGAGCGCATGCACTTCTGCATCGATTCCTTGAAGGTGCGGCCGATGGCCATCGCTTCGCCGACCGATTTCATCGCGGACGTCAGCCCCGCGTCGGCGTCCGGAAATTTCTCGAACGTGAAGCGCGGGATCTTCGTCACGACGTAGTCGATCGTGGGCTCGAAGCTCGCGGGCGTGAGGCGCGTGATGTCGTTGCGCAGCTCGTCGAGCGTGTAGCCGATCGCGAGCTTCGCGGCGATCTTCGCGATCGGAAAACCCGTGGCCTTCGACGCGAGCGCGGACGAGCGCGACACGCGCGGGTTCATCTCGATGACGACCTGCCGGCCCGTGTCGGGGTCGATGGAGAACTGGATGTTCGAGCCGCCCGTCTCGACACCGATCTCGCGGATGACGGCGAACGACGCGTCGCGCATCGTCTGAAATTCCTTGTCGGAGAGCGTCATCGCCGGGGCCACGGTGATCGAGTCGCCGGTGTGCACGCCCATCGGGTCGAAATTCTCGATCGAGCAGATGACCACGCACTGGTCCTTGTTGTCCCGCATGACCTCCATCTCGTATTCCTTCCAGCCGAGGAGACACTCCTCGACCAGCACCTCGTGCACGGGCGAGAGATCGAGGCCGTTCGCGCAGATGTGTTCGAATTCCTCGCGGTTGTAGGCGATGCCGCCGCCGCTGCCGCCGAGCGTGAACGACGGGCGGATGATCAGCGGAAACGCCCCGAGAAACTCCGCGGCGGCGCGCGCCTCCGGCATCGATTTCACGGTGCGCGATTTCGCGACATCGAGACCGATCTTGATCATGCACTGCTTGAAGATCTCGCGGTCCTCGCCCTTGGTGATCGCCTCGGGTTTCGCGCCGATCATCTCGACGCCGTACTTCTCCAAAATGCCGGACTTGTGGAGCTCCATCGACAGATTGAGCGCCGTCTGGCCGCCAAGGGTCGGCAACAGCGCGGACGGGCGCTCCGCCGCGATGATTTTTTCCACGATCTCCAACGTGAGCGGCTCGATGTAGGTCACATCGGCGAACTCCGGGTCGGTCATGATCGTGGCCGGGTTGGAATTGATCAGAATGACGCGGTAGCCCTCCTCCTTGAGCGCCTTGCAGGCCTGGGTGCCGGAATAGTCGAACTCGCACGCTTGGCCGATGACGATCGGGCCGGCGCCAATGATGAGGATGGACTTCAGGTCAGTGCGTTTGGGCATGAGCGTAGATTTGGGCGAGAGTTGAGAGCGCCGAAACGCGCGGCAAGCGGGAAAGCGGGACGTGACGCGGGAATCCCGGCTCACCAATCGGAGCGGCGCGCCGCTTGCCCGTTGCCCGCGGCCCGGCCGACGGTGCGCGCCTTCCGCTGCCCCTGCTCGCCCTCCTCACGCTCGCCGCCGTCCGACCCGCTTTCGATCTCGCCGCCCCTGAGCGCCCGAGACTCGTCCCGGCCGCCGCGGTGGCCCGCGCCGCCGAGCCCACGACCCTCGTCGCCGCCCGCGCCCCCCGCAGCGCCGGCGGACGCCACGATTTCTCCTCCGACGGCGACTACGGGGGGCCCGATCCCACGGACGCCAACGCCCCCTACGTCCAGCGCGACGGCCTGACCAACCCCGCCAACGTCGTCGCCCACCGCCAGCTCCTACTGGCCTTCGTCCGCCATTGCGGCGTCCTCGCCGCGGCGACCGCGTCACGGGCGCAACGCGAAGAACAACCACGGCACCTGCGGGACGCTCCAGGCCGTTTGTTTCGCCCGCCTCGTCGGCGATCGGGCCGTGCTCGCGGAATACCGCCAACGCCTCACCGCCGTCCCCCTCCCCAGCGAGCTGGCGACCGACGGCTCGTTTCCCCAGGAACTCGCACGCCCGCAGGCCGACGGCGACTCCCTCTTTTACCTCGACGTCATAACGGGGCTCGCCGCCGCGCTCTCTTCGAAGGACGACAACCTCCTGCCCTTTGCCCTCGCCGACGGCCGCAGCCTCGTCCCGGGCGTGGCCGGCCTCGCACCCTGTGTCGCCGACCATGCCGCGTGGCTAAACCATGTCCGCAAACCGGCCACCGCCACGGCCGCGCAGGCCGACTCGCCCGATCCGATCAAATCCGCCGTGATGGAGTGGAACGACTGGCCGGTGCGTCGGCCGTTGCTCATTTTCGGCGCACTCGCGGGCCCGCCCGCCGGCCGCGCCACATGGCTCGCGACCTGGGAAAACTGAACCCCGCCCCGACCGTCGAGGAAATCGTCCGCAACCTCCCGGTCCGCCAGCCCGTGCTTTGGGGGCGTTGACGCGCGGGCGCTTGACCGAATTTTTCGCCGGCTAACCCAGCTTGCTCACATCCACCCCGAGCACTTTGGCCGCGGCCGGCTTGTTGCCCTTGCACGTGTGCAACACTTGGTCGACGTACTGCTTTTCCTGACCTGCCAGATATTCGGCCAGGGTCGGCCAGTTCTTCAACTCGCGCAGGCGCAGCGGCAGTTGGGCGGACGTGACCACGCGCGTCTCCGTCGTCCCGGCGATTTTCAGCACGACCTGGGTGAGCTCGGTGATGTTGCCCGGCCAATGATAGGCCGCCATGACGCCGAGCGCATCGTCGGTGAACTCGATCAGCTTCGCGTCGAAATGCGGATTCACCGCCCGCGCGGCGTAATGTTTCACCAGCGCCGGGATATCTTCCGCGCGATCCCGCAACGGCGGGAGCTGCACCGGCAGCGACGCCACCCGATAGAAGAGTTCGTCGTAAAATTTCCCCTCGTCGACCAAGCTCTCCAGGTCCTGCGTCGCCGTGCAGATGAGACGGAAACCATGCGCGGTATTGCGCAGCACACTCACCAGTTCCTTCTGCACCGACAGCGAGAGCCACTGGAGCTCCTGCAGGTAAAGAGTGCCGCCCTTGGCCTGCTTTACCCAGACGCCACCCTCGCCGTTCTGGCCGATCAGACCGTCGCGGAAATTTGCCTCGGTGCTGAGCGCACAATCGATGCGCACCAGCGCCGTGTCGGGGGCGCCGCTGGCGGCGTGCAGAATTTCCGCCACCTCGCCCTTGCCCGTCCCGGACTCGCCCATGAGCAGCACCGGCGACCGCACGGTCCCCAGCTTCCTGATCTGCGTGATCAGCTTGGTGAGCCGCGCGCTCTTGCCCACGAGCCGGCTCTCGATGTCGGCCACCTTCGCGCCGACCACAATCCCGCTCGCCGCCCGTTGCGCCTGGAACTCCCGGAACTCGAGGCCGCGCCGCAACGTCGCGATCAGCTCGTCGACGCGAAAGGGTTTCTGCAGGTAATCGAACGCCCCAAATTTCAGGGCCTGCACCGCGCTCTCGGTCGACGCGTAGGCCGTCATGATGATCACCACGGCGGTCGGATCGTAGGCCTTCAGCTGCTTCAGGAGCGTGATCCCGTCCATCGGCTTCATGTCGATGTCGGCCAAGACGAGGTCAAACTTGTCGGTCTTGTAACGCGCCAGGCCTTTCTCGCCATCGGTCGCAAACGCCGTCGTGAAACCCGTCGGCTGGATTACGGCGTCGAGCATCTCGTGGATGGACACGAGGTCGTCAACTATGAGGACAGAGGGCATGGGCGGTGGACGGAAAGGGCGCGACGCTCCGGGGAACGCCGCGCATTGTCAAATCGGCGGAGGCAACGTCCGCTTACAAACCGCCCGCCACGGCACCGAGTTGGAAGATCGGGAGGAACATCGCCATGACGATGCCGCCGACGACGACGCCGAGGAAAACGATGAGCATCGGCTCGATCAGGGACGTCAGCGCCGAGACCGTGGCCTCGCACTCGACGTCATAGAAATCGGCGATCTTGTTCATCATCCCGTCGACGTTGCCGGTGGATTCGCCGGCCTTCACCATGTGCTTCATCATCGGCGGAAAAAACTCGTTGGTCGCGAGCACCTCGGAGACCTGGCCGCCCTGGCTGACGTGCTTGGCGATTTCCTCGCAGGCGTCCTCGATCTGGCACTTGCCGCTCGCCGACGACACGATCTCGAGCGTGCGCAGGATGGGCACGCCCGAACGGATGAGCGTCGCATAGGTGCGGCAGAAACGGGAGAGCGCGATCTTGTGGATGAGGTTGCCGAAGATCGGCGCCTTCACGAGGAAGCTGTCCTTGGTGCGGCGGCCGTTCGGCGTGGCGACAAACTTGCTCCCGCCCCAATAAATGCCGTAACAGACCAATCCAATCAGCCACCAGTAGGCCTTCATGAAATTGGACAGGTCGATCAGGAACTGCGTCGGCGCGGGCAGCTTCGCCCCGAAGTCCTTGAACATCGCCGCAAATACCGGGATGACGAAGATCAGCAGCACGTTGACGAGCGCGAGGGCCAGACCGATGACCGCGATCGGGTAGGTCATCGCGGACTTCACCTTCTTGGTCAGCTTGACCGTGGACTCGAAGTAGCCCGCGACCTTCATGAGGATTTCCGCCAGACCACCGCTCGCCTCGCCGGCCTCGACCATCGAGACGAACAGCGTGTTGAACGAATGCGGAAATTTCTTCACCGCCGCCGAAAAGGAATTGCCCTGCGAGATGTCGCCGCGCACGTCGCGAATGACGATGCGGAAACACGGGTCCTCCGTCTGGTCCTGCAACGCCTCCAGGCACTGCACGAGCGGCAGACCGGCGGCGAGCAGCGACGCGATCTGCTGGGTGAAGAGCGCGAGCTCGCCCATGGGGAGCTTGTACGTCTTGGCCTTCTTCTCGAGCGATTTTTGCTTCGCGAGCGCCTGCGCCGCCTTCACGTTGGCGACTTTTTTCTGCCCGCCCGGATCAAGGCGCGTGGGCTGGGACTGCCCGGAGGACGCGGAGGAGATCAATGCCATGGGGCGGACACAAAGGCACGCCCGGCCGAGCCGCAACCCCTTTTCCGGAAAGACAACGTTAAAAAACCGGTGAGAAACACGTAGCCCCCGCTCCCGTTCGGCCGGCGGACGCCGTCACAACCCGCCAGCGTCCCCAAGCCTCCGGCACACCCTATTTCACCCTATATCGCGCCGAACGCCCCGGGTGTAGCTTCCCGGCACCATGCCTGACGCCCCCGATTCATCGCCCAAGAAATCCGCTCCACCCGTCGCTGCGGCCGCCAAACCCGCGCCGCGGGACTCCGGCGCCGAACAGACCACGCCGCCGGAGCAGCCCCCGCACGCGACGACGCTCCCGATTCTCTCGCTCTCGCTCGGCGCCTTGTCGGTGGTGCTCTTCGCGCTCGTCGTGGTCTTTGCCACCCGGGTCAGCACCCGGGACAAAACCCTCACGCAAAACCGAAACCGCGCCGAACAACACGAGGCCGCCACCACCCTGCTGCGCGCGCAGCTCGACGAAGCCAAGCTGACCGCGACCAAGCATCAAACCCAGGTGACGGAAACCCTCGCCGCTTCCGCCCTGCTCAAGACCCGGGTCGATGAGACCCAAGCGGGCGCCGCCGAACTCCAGATCCAGTTGGACAAGGCGCGGACCATTTCCCACGGCTTCCAGGCGCAGATGGAAGACGCCAAAGTGGCGTCCATCCGCCAGCAGGGCGTGAGCGAAATCGCCAAATCGCAGTCCTCGGTGATGCAGACCCAGCTCGACGAGGCCAAGACCGACATCGCGCGGCTCCAGGGCCAACTGGAAGAATCCCGCGCCCGCTCCGCTACCCTGCACACGCGGGCGGAAAAGGCCGAAGCCGACTTCATCCAGCTGCAAAAAACGCGCCCGAAAAACTGATGGCGGACCAGCGGGCCAAAAATCCGGCGGGACAAAGATGGAGCGGGCGGAGGGAATCGAACCCTCGAGGCCAGTTTGGAAAACTGGAGTTTTACCACTAAACTACGCCCGCATGGCGCAGCCGCAGCTTCGCCCGCCCCCGGCGCCGCGGTCAAGCTCGCAGCGCGACGCACCCCGCCGAACCGCGCATCCCGGTGTCCCGCCGCGCTCGGTTCCCCCGGGTGGGCCGTGCGCTCCGCTCGCGGCTCAACGCGTCACGCGCGACC
>CAJAYO010000832.1 GCA_903948415.1 uncultured Opitutia bacterium
AGGACACAGAGCGGACACGGTGTTTGAATCCGTGTCCTCGGTTTGGACCTCTGTGCGCTCGGTGAAAAAGGAATTTCTTGAGGAAAGTGTGATTGATGCAGGTGAGGGCGCGAGCGGCGCAGCGCTGTGGCCGACGACCCGGATTACGGGGGCACTTCATCGGCCTAAAAAACGGTCTTTATCAGAGGCATTTTCACGTCTTACGGGCCAAAGGGTTTTGGGTGTTTTTGCCGGGGCACGGAACGGAGCACGACGGGGAAGCACGCCGCGGTGGGGCGATGAGCGGGCGTGGGGATAGGGCCGGCTCGCGCGGACCGGAACGCCGGCCTGGGGCCGGCCAAACCGCCGGGGGGGGCGTCGGGCCAGATTCGATACGGGCGGCGGGCGCTCAGCGCGGCGTCAGCTTCACGGTGAGCGCGTCGTAGCCGAGGGTGCGGTCGAAGGTGGCTTCATGTTCGACGTGGGCGGTGGCGTGGAGGATCGCGATGCGTTGCACGCGCTCGCAGCAGAGGCGGAGGAGGGTGCGGAGAATGAGCCGCGCGTGGGCGGCGCCGAGGCAGAGGTGGGGGCCGAAACCGAAGGAGAGGTGGGGGTTCGGCTTCCGGTCGAGGCGCACGTCGTGGGGCGCGGGGAAGACGGTTTCGTCGAAATTCGCGGAGGCCCAAGCGAGCGAGATGCGTTCGCCGGCCTTGACGGTGACGCCGTGGACGTCGGTGTCGGCCGGACACACGCGGCCAATATGATTGAGCGGCATGAAGACGCGGAAAAATTCTTCGCTGGCGAGCGTGATGCGCTTGGGGTCGGCGCGGAGGTAGTCGAGGGCTTCCGGGTGTTCGGCGAGATGGCCGAGGGCGCAGGAGATGGTGTGGATGATCGTGTCGCGGCCGCCGGCGAAGGCGAGGTTGGCGAAGCCCATCATCTCGTCGCGTGTGAGGGGGCGGCCGCGGTAGGTGGCCTGCGTGAGCGCGCTGAAAAAATCCGGGCCGGGGTTGGCCTCGGCGGCGTCGAATTTCTGCCGGAGGTAGTCCTCGAGCACGTTGCCGGTTTTGAATTCGCCGCCGGTGACTTTGAATACGTGGATGCCCCAGCCGATCCAGATTTCCCCCTCGGCGGCCGGCACGTTGAGCAGATAGGTCAGCGCGCGGGACTGCACGGGCAGGGCGAACTCGTGGACGATCTCGACGGCGTCGCGGGCAAGGGCCGCGGTGAGGAGGCCGTCGATCAAGGCCTCGACCTGGGCGATGACGGCGGGATCCTTGGCGCGGGCGAAGAAAGGTTCGACGATGGCGCGGTAGTCGCCGTGCTCGGGCGGGTTGGTCTCGATGGGCAGCTGGCGCATGGAGCGCACGGCTTCCTCGGAAGGAATTGGCACGCGGAAAGGGGCGTCGGAGCTGAAAGTCTGCCAGTCCTTCGCGGCCTGGCGCACATCCTCGTGGCGGAGGATCATGGTGATGTCTTCGCCGTGGAACGGACACTTGAGGACACCGGATTTTTCGCGAGCAGTGCGGAGGGGGTCGGAGAAGGCGGACATGGGAAAATGACGGGGAGGCGAGCGATGCGTTGAAGGTTCGAAGGTTGGCGTGGGGCGCTGCTACGCTGTCCGCAAGCCGGCGGCGCGGTCGAGCGCTCGTTGGCGCGGGACCGTGGTGAGAAAGCGGGTCGCTTTGAGCTGAAGTGCGGCGGCGACGGACGCCAGCGCCGCCGGGGTGTGGGCATCGGCCAGGTAGAGCGAGGCCAGGAGGCCGGTGTCGGCGTCGACGGTCGGAGTCATACCGGACCGCGACTGTCCGCGATAAGTTCGGCGTGCGCGACGGTCGATTGCCCGGCGGGCGGGAGCGGACGGCGGCGCCAAGCGCGGCGGATGGCTGCGGGAGAGCCGGCCGCGGCGGGCGAGCCGTTGTCCTGGGCAACTGGAGACAGCCGGCCCACCGGGCGCCCGTGCGGGGTGGGGACAAGGCCGCTGCCGCCTTCGACCGCGGCGATCATCGCGGCGAGGGGGTGCTGCCCGGGGCGAATGCTGGCGCTCTTCATGTTTAACCTTCTGTGAGACCGAAAAACGCGTCAAGGCGTGAGGCCGGTGCGGGTGAGGCGGCGTGCCACCGACCTCGCCGCGTTGACGGCTCCGCGCAGGTGGGGTGCCGGGAGGAGGGGCGCTTTTCCAAGCGCCCGGGTCGTTTGGCTGCACTTCGGCGGTTGGAAAACCGCCGCTCCGTTACGAGCGTGGCGACCGTTTAACGCTGAGCGGCCCATGTTTGAGCGCGAGTGGCCCGGTGCGGGAGGCAGGTTCCGATCATGGACGTTCCGGCACGGGGGCGGGCGCTGGAGCCACGCCGGCTCCCGCTTGCGCCCAGGCGGGGGTGCCGAACCAGTCGTGCATTTCTTTCGTGAAGGGTGCGACGACGTCGCGGGGTTCGGGGAGATGGCCGCGATCGCCGGTTTCGGCCATCCACGTGTCGAGAGCGGCGCGCAGGCGGATGAGCGCCTCGCGAGGTGCGGGCTGGGCGGATGCGGCGAGGTTGACGATTTCGTGCGGGTCGGAACGGAGGTCATAGAGTTCCTCGGACGGGCCGGTGCGCTGCATGAGGTCCCAGGGTGCGCCGGTGAGTTTTCCCTCGGCCAAGAGCTGGCGCATGAGGGGATAGATGGGGAAACATTTTTCCTTGTAGCGGTTGAGGGAGGCGAAGGTGGGGCCGGTGCTGAGCGTCCGGATATAATGAAAGCGTTTGTCGTGCACGGAGCGGATGCGCTGCTCGGTTTCGTCGATCCGGTCGCGCGCGGCGAAGGCGTAACTGCGCGGCGGAGACGTGCGCTCGCCGATCAGGCTGTGGCTTTGCAGCAACAGCGGGCGCGGGATGTTCGCGGCGGCGAGGGTGGTGGCGGTGAGGTCGAGGAGGCTGACGATTTCGTCGTTCACGGTGCCGGGGGCGTAGCGGGCGGGGGCGGGGAAATTTTTTGGCCAACGGATGATCAGCGGTACGCGCAGCCCGCTGTCGTAACACCAGTGGATGCCGCGGGGCTCGAGGCGGCCGTTGTCGCCGAAGAAGATGATCACGGTGTCGTCCGCCCGGCCCTCGGCGCGGAGTTTTTCGAGCACGACGCCGAAGCGTTTATCCATGCCGGAAACGGAATTGAGATAGCGCGCCCATTCTTCGCGCACGACCGGGTGGTCGGGATAGTAGGGCGGCGGGGTGACGTTCGCGGGCGTGGCGATCTTCTCGTGCTCGCGTTCGCCGACCCACTCGGCGCGGGCGTGTTTCCACGTCTGGCGGTCGTAGATGTCGTATTCGGACTCCATGGCGTTGACGACCGCGAAGAACGGGCGGTCCTTCGGCAGGGCGGACCAGTCGCTGGAGTTTTCGTGATAAAGGGGGCCTTCGTTGACGAAGTTGAGGTCGAGTTTGCCGGTGCCGATTTCTTTTCCGTCGAGGGTTTTGAGATTGGCGGTGAAGTAGCCGGCGTCGCGGAGGCGGTGGGTGACGGGCCGCACGCCTTCGGGCAGGCGATAGGCGTCGGTCCGGTGGGAGCGCATCGGGTGCGTATCGGTGGTCGTCTGATACATGCCGGTGAAAAACGCGGAACGGCTGGGCGCGCAGGTCGGATTGGTGGCGATGACGTTGGTGTAGCGCACGCCTTCGGCGGCGAGGCGGTCGAGGTGGGGCGTGCGGACATTTGGCGCGCCGTAGCAACCGAGGTCGTGGGCGAGATTTTCGCCGGCGAGCCAGAGGATGTTTGGCCGGCGCGGGGCGGGGTCGGCGGCGGCCGAGACGGTGGCGAGGCAGACGAGGGCGAAAAAGCCCAGGAGTCGGGGGAGGAAGATCATGGTAAAGGGGGTGGGCGCCGCGGGGAAAGGCGCGGGGCGCCGGAGCGATGGGTTTCCCTGTATAGGCCGATCGTCAGGGTTTGGGCAAGGGCCCTTGTGCGGACGTGCGGCGGTCGGCGAGGAGGTCGCGGACCTCGTCGTGCGAGAGGGTATTGAGGAGGCCTTCGGGCATCATCGAGGTGGGTAATTTTTCGCGGGAGAGAATGTCCGCTTTGGCGATGGTGGTATCCTGGCCGAGCCGACGAAGGGTGCGCTGCTGGGCGTCTTTGGCGGTGGTCATCCGCCCGCTCAAAACAGCGGCGCGTGGTTCTTCGGGTCGGCGAGCAGCTTCTCGAACGCCGGGCCGCCGCGCAGGTTGCCGGCGCGGCGCACGCTGGCCTCCAGGATGTAGGCGACGCCCAGCTCGTGGGCGATCTGCGGAATCGTCTTCGTCGAGCCGCGATACTCCATCACCGAGGCGCGCGAAATGACCCGCATTTCCGGGATGTTGGCAAGCGTAGTGAGGATGTCCTCGTGCATCCCGTCGGAGAAGAACGCCGGGTTGTCCTTGTCATCGCTCAGGTTCGCAAACGGGAGTACGGCGATGGATTTCTGATCAACCTGTGTCTGATCGGCGGGCCCCGGGTCCGGGGTCTGGGATTTGGCGGTGGGCGGGCGCGTCCCGGCGCCCGCCTGCGAGCTGGGCTGCGCGTGTCGCCACCCGGCAGGCGCTTCCATTGCACGGCGCGAAATTCCGCGGGTACAGCGGCGTCGGCATCGCGGGTCGCGTCGATCAGCACCGGCAGAAGGAACGCGGTGCGCTCGGATCTCCTGGGCGTGCGCTGTGCGGCGAGTTTCCATTCGAGCCGGAAATAACCTTCCAGCCGCTCTGGCGTAGCCGCCGAGATGACCGGGCTGAACAGCGCACACGCAGCGATCGGCCCGCGAATCTTCGCATCCCACGCATCGCCCCCGACGAGCGCGGCCTGATCGAACCAGACCTCGACGCCCGCCGCGCGCAACGCCGCGAAGAGACGCAGGGCGGCCGCCGCATCTTGCGACGCGGAGCTGAGGAAGCCCGCGCCGCGCGGCGCGGAACGTTCAACGTTTAACGCTGAACGCTCAAGGGGCCGACCTCCCGCTCATGGCGTGGCACGAAGGGCGGGTGTCGGCGTGCGGGAAATTCAGCGCGATGGCCAGCGCCCGCCGAGATCCCATCGCCCGCAAGCGGGCTCCTCCCTTCAAGCCGTGGCGCCTTGTTTTGTTCATGGTGCCTTGGGCGTTAAGAGTTGAGCGTGGAGTGTTCGCGCTTTGGCCGTGCGGGCGGGCGGCAGATCGACGCCCGCTTCACTTTGTGCCCGAAGCGCCTCTCGTTGAGACGAGAGCGGCCCGTCCGGCACCTCAGCCCAAGCGCTGGAGGACGCGCACGCGCTCGCGGCCCTCGCGGCCGCTGAAGGACTGGTCCGGCACGTAGTCGGCGAGGATGGCGTAGCCGTCGGCAAAGAGCTCGGTCAGAGCCGCGACGCTGAACGGGAAGGGCGGACCCTCGTGACCGGGATCGAGGTCCGGGTTGATGAACCAGACGCCGATCAGCAGGCCGCCGGGGCGCAAGGTGAGGTCGATGCCGCGCCGGTAGCTGGGGCGCAGCGCAGGGTGCAGTCCGCTCATGCAGGTGTGTTCCAGCACGACGTCGAAGGCCCCGTGCAGGTCGGCGATGGGATTGAAGAGATCGCCGACGATGATGCGGTCGGCGAGGTGCGGATACAGGCTGCGCGCGGCGGCGACGCCGGTCGGGGCGATGTCGAGCCCCGTCGCGTCCAAGCCGTGTTTCACCGCGAGTGCGACTTCGTGGCCGTGGCCACAGCCCGGCACCAAGGTGCGGCCGCGCAGGGGATGACGTTCCAGATAGTCGGACAGGGGCGGCGAAGGGGCGCCGCGATTCCAGAACACTTCGTCGTTTTGGTATTTTTCTTCCCAGTTCATACATGGTGCGGCCGATAGGCCAAAGCGGGTGTCGGCTGAGTGGGCGGTCGCCGCGAGCGTGAGCGAAGGGTGGCGGAATCGCCGGCACACGCTCGCCGCTACCCGCAATGGCCGATGCGATTTGCGGATTTCGGGTTCCTCACTTCGGCTTCGGCGGGTTGATCATGATGTGGGCGCGGTGGGTGCCGGGGTCCATAATCCAGGGGCCGCCCGGGGTCGCGGGGGCGAGGGGAATGCCGGTGGTCTCGGGGGTGGCGTAGGGAATGTAGACGACGTAACGCGTGTAGAGCTCGGTGATTTCACCGGTCGTTGCCTCGCGCTTGCCGGTGGTGACATTGAGGACGCCGCGGTCCGGCATGTGCAACTGGCCCGACTTCACCTCGTCTTCGCGGATCTTGGTGATCTCGACGGCCTTCTTGCCTTGCGCGGCGAGTTCGCGGCCGCGGGCCATGAACGGCTCGAGCGCCTTGTGGTAGCAGGCGACGCTGAAGCCGTCCTGTTTCGGATCGTCGGCGAGGCAGATGAGATGATTGGTGCCCGCGCGCAGGGTGACCACGGCGCCGCCGGCGTCGTAGCCGAGGACGGTGGCGGCGTCTTGCTGGGCTTTGGGTGCGGCGAGGACGGCGGTCTTGATCTGCCAGTCGGCCGGGGGAATCTCGGCGGCGGAGACGGCCAGGAGGGAGGCGAGGAAGAGGAGGGTAGGGCGGGGGTTCATGGACAGGAGCGGGGGCGATCTAGGGCGATGAGACGGATGTACGGTGGGTGAGGTGATCCGCGCTTCGCCGGAGAGAAAAGTCCGTGAAACTTCGAGAGTCGATTAGGAATCTCGGCGAGGGACGATCTGATGGCCGCTGGGCGGCCCGGCGGAAGGCTAGAAGTGCGGGCCGATACGATCGATCGACGCGGCGGAGCGAGCGGCTGCCCTGCGTCGTGCCGTTGGTGAAGGGGCCGTTGAGGCGGGCGCGATCGGCGGCGGTGAGGGGAAGCGTTGGCCGGCGGGGCGCGTGGCGGCGTTGGCGGCGAGCGGGCGGATGGCGGTGGCGCGGCCATCGGCAGCGGTCATGAAGGCGAGGGCCTGGCCGACGAGGGCGTTGTTGGAGTATTGCTCGAGTGTCTGGCCGGTCGGCGCGGTGGCGCGGAAGGGAGCGGTTTTCCCCGTGACGGGCTGGCCGGCGGGGTCGCGCTCGCCGTTCTTGGCGACGACGGCGGTCCAGACGGGCAGGCGCGCGTCGCGCCACGCATACCACGGAGCGCCGATGTTGGATTCGACGGCCTCGGACTTCGCGCCGTTGAGTCGGATGTTCCCGCTGCGGGTCGGCGAGAAATTCAGTTCGGCCTCGTAGCCATGGGAGCTGAAGTCCGACATGATGAAATCGTTCGGCCGGCCGGCGGTGCGGTAGCCCCGCTTGTTGCCCGCGGTGACGTTGATCGTGGGGGCGGTGGGATCGAGGGCGAGGACGCGCTGCTCGATATTGAAGACCGTGTCGCGAAACGGGTTGATCTGGTTCG
>CAJAYO010000833.1 GCA_903948415.1 uncultured Opitutia bacterium
TCACGCGAACGACCGCGTTTTGGTTGCCCTGCCGGAGAATCCGGCCCTCGCGCTGCTCGATGTCTGCCGGACGCCACGGCGCGTCGAGGTGATGCAATGCCACCAGCTTCGTTTGCGCGTTGGTGCCCGCGCCCATTTTCTGCGAAGAGCCCAGCAGGACGCGCACCTTGCCGGACCGCACGTCTTTGAAGAGCGTCAGTTTTGCGGCGTCACCGTCGTGGTCTTGGATAAAAGCGATTTCCTCCGCGGGCACGCCGCGCGCGACCAGCTTGGCTTTGACATCCTGGTAAACGGAAAAGCCCCGCCCCTCGACCTTCGGCGTGGACAGATCGCAAAACACCATCTGCGTCAGCCGATCCGCCCGGGTTTCCTGCCAGATGGAGAAGATTTCACGGACGGCTTGGTTGACCTTGCTCTCGGGCGCATCCGCCGTGCCGCCCCGCACCAATCGCATGTCGAGCGCTGCCTTCCGGCCTTCACCGGTTATTTTGAGCATGTTGTCCACCGACGGATCGACCTTCTCGCGTTTGAGTTTCTCGGCGCGCACCGCCAGCGAGGCTACGAACGCCTTCAATTCCGGCGTCGTGGGCGCGCGGACGATGCGCGCCTTGCCGCCGTCGAGCGCGGGAATCGGGAGCTTGAGCATGTCCGCCGTCTGCACGTCGGCCATCGACCGGAACATCTGCATCAGCTCCGGGACGTTCACGAACCGGGCGAACCGGGTGTGCAATCGGTAGCCGGCACCATCCGGGGACAATTCCATCGCCGTCACGGTTTCGCCGAACGTGCCGGCCCAGGCGTCGAAGTGCTGGAGACTCTGACGCCGCAACACGTCCATTTGCAGGTAGCGCTGCATTGTGAACATTTCCGCCATCGTGTTGGTCACCGGGGTGCCGGTGGCGAAGACGACGCCCGCGCCGTCGTTTTGCTTTTGGACGTGCTGCACTTTCAGGAACATGTCGAAGGCCCGCTCCGAAGCGGTCTGGGGCAGCCCGGCCACCCGCGTCATTTTGGAAATGTAGAACAGGTTCTTGAACGCCTGCGCCTCATCCACAAAGAGCCGGTCCACGCCGAGTTCCTCGAACGTCAGGGTGTCATCTTTGCGGTGCTCGGCCCCGAGTGCCTTGATCCGGCCTTCGAGTTTCTTTTTCGCGCGCTCCAACTCTTTCACGATTCGCGTGCCGGACGACGATGCGCCGATCCGGCTTTTGTGTTCCAAAATACACTCGGCCAGCTCTGCGAGCTGTCCGTCGAGGAACTCCTTCCGCGCCTTCGTCGAGAGCGGCAATCGCTCGAAACCCGAGTGGGTAACAATGATGGCGTCCCAGTTGTTGGTCGCGATACGGCTCATCAGCTCTCGCCGGCGCAGGCTCGCGAAGTCATCGCGCCCGGCGGCGAGGATGTTCGCCCCCGGATAGAGCGCGAGCAGCTCTGAGCTGAACTGGCCGAGCATGTGATTCGGGACGACGAACATCGGCTTGCGGGCGAGCCCGAGCCGCTTCAGCTCCATCGCCGCCGCCGCCATCGTGTAAGTTTTCCCGGCGCCGACCACGTGCGCGA
>CAJAYO010000834.1 GCA_903948415.1 uncultured Opitutia bacterium
CAGCCGAAGCGGCCAATACTTCATCGTGCTCAAGGACGTCGAGCCCGCGGGCGCCGCGAAAGCGCCGGAGCCGATCTTCATCGTTCAAAACGAGCCGGAGGAGCTGAAGCGCCGTGTGCCGGGGGGAGCAGAAGTCAGGCGGGGTGTGGTACGGGTCTCCTGACCCGTGATGGTCCGCCAAACCCACGGGGCGCGAGACCCGTGCCACGACGGCTAGCTTACTTCTCGAGCCCCGCCAGCCAGTTCGTTACCACCAGGAGCGTGGGCCCGGACGGTGCGGCGGAGTTGACGCTGTGCGCGATCAGGAAACGGCGGCCGTCGGCGCTCGCGTCGTATTGATACCGGGGCCACGCGCCCGTGACGTTCGACAGGATGGTGGTGGCAAAGAGCGCCAGGGGGACGCCGACCTCGGAGATGGGCTTGGCCCCGGTCGTCGCGTTCACCGGCACGGCCATCATCTTTCCATCGAGAGCCACATAGAACATCTCTTTGCCGTCGGCCCGCCCGCGCGCGGCCTGTCCGTCTCCGACGGAGACCTGCCACTCGCCGTGGCCCGACGGGAAGGGCCGCCCAAAGGCTTCGCTGGGCCGGACCGCCCCGAAGTAAACGCCATCCAGCGGCCGTCCGGGGAAATCTGGCCAAACTCCGAGTTGGATTCGGCTTTCAGGAACCGCACGGGGCTACGTTCCGCGGCGGCGGCTTTCAGCGGCAGCAGCCCCAGGGTTTCGGGCGGGTTTCTTTGCGAGCAGACGATGAACAGGCCGTCCCGCGAGCATTGCGACGGCGTGTGCTGGATGGCGGCGGGCACCAGCAACTCCTCCTGGCCGCGCCCGCTGGCGGCCCGTTGATCCAGGTTGGTGGGGCCTTCACGTTCCGAGCCGAACGCGATGCGGTCGCCGTCGGGCGAGCACCGGGGAAACGCGTTGCCCTGCGCATCGCTGGTGAGACGCGTATCCACGCCCCGGTTCTGATCGCACATCCGGAGGTCGCGCCGGCGTTGATCGCTGCGCCGAAAAAAAACCAGTTTTTCATCCGGGGAAAGCGCGGGGTGGGCGATGGAGCCGGCGTCGGTCACCGGGCCGAGCAACGGGCCGGAGCGATTCAATCAGGGAATCTGCCCCACCTCTTCGCTGATCGTCGCGTCAACCCGCACGCCATTGGTCAAGGGGAGAAATTTTATTTCCAGCCCGTCCAACGCGCGCAGCCACAACGGCCGCTTGCCGTTTATGATCGTGACCGTGACCAGGGACTTTCCATCCGGTGAAATCGCGAAGCCGGGATGATTGGTGCAACCCGGGGGACCGCTCAGCGTGACGCGAAAGGCCTGCGGTGGGAGCGGCGGCGGCTGGCGAAAATGCGTGAAGGCAATCCCCGCCGCGAGTACGAGCGCAACCACCGTCGCAAGCGGCCAACGTCGCTCGCGGCGCGCATGGGGTTGGTCGAGCCGCTCGGCTGCGGCGTTGGGCGGGAGAGGCTCTGCGACCTCGGCGTGGCTGGTCGTCGGCGTGGTGGGCGTGACCCGGACTTTCGAGCCCGGGTCGATCTTCGGCGCACTCGAGGGATGGAAAGACCGGGCCACTTCGGGCGGCGCGAGCAGTTTTTTTCACGCGCGCGCCAAACGCCGCCGGCGCCTCACCGGCCGGCAGCTTCGTCCATGGCACGGCCAGGAACGCATCGGGCACGAGGGCGCCGCGCTCGGAGGTGCGAGACTTGCCGGCACGATGAACGGGACGCCCTTGGCCATCAGCCGCGCGCGCTCCTCGGCGAGATGCCACTGCAGCCGGAGATAGCCTTCCTTGCGCGACGGCGTAGTGATGGAGACGAGCGGCACGAA
Source organism: uncultured Opitutia bacterium (assembly GCA_903948415.1). GTDB lineage: Bacteria > Verrucomicrobiota > Verrucomicrobiia > Opitutales > Opitutaceae > GAS368. Next base: position 1,835 of record CAJAYO010000834.1, read on the forward strand.
CAGCGCGCACGGGGCGATCTGCTCGCGGCTCTTTCGATCCCACGCATCGCCGCCGACGAGGCCGCCCTCCCTGGTCGAGCCACACCTCCAGGCCGCCCTGGCGCAGCGCCTCGGCGATGCGCGCCGTCACCGCCGCGTCTTGCGACGCGTAGCTGGGGAAGACGGCTTGGCCGGCGGATTCGGACATCGCGAGGCGGACTGAGTGGTGGGAACCGGAAACGGGGTCACACCGAAAAATCGCACGTCGCTTTGGCGAGTGCAGTACTCCGGGCAGACTGGGCAGCCCCTTTCTGCAAGCCGCATAGCGATGCCCGCGCCCGACGGCGTCATGCCTCGGACTGATTCAAGAAAGGAGCGGGATCCACCCGGAAAGAAGCACGCTTAGCCGGAGCGATTCAGTCTGCCGTAGGCAGCGCGCTTGCGCGCGCTCCGAAAACGCGCCCGCAAGCGGGCGGCCTACGAAGTCACCATTCGGTTTTTGAAGGTTCGAGGACAAGGGCGTCGGGCTGAATGGACGCGGCTTCCCGGAGCTTTTGGAGTCATGGGCGTCCGTGCCCGTCGGGTCGTCGTGCGGCCGCCCCACCTCGGCGGGCCGGAACGCCCGACCCGACCCGCGCCAGCGCGCTCCTCCGTGATTTTTTTCGGCCCCATTCACAAATCGAACGACGTGCTCAGAATGACCTGGCGCGGGTCGATGATCCGATACGCGTAGGTGGAGCCGTCGGGGTTGATGGCGACTTTTTGCAGGCGGCCGTTTTCCAGCACGTCGCGGACGTTCAACTGCACCTTGGCGCGCACCCGGTCCTTGAAGAGGCGGAAACCGAAACTCGTCGACAGATCCACGGCGAAGCGCGCGCGGTCATAGACGGGTTTGGTGGCGTCGAGCGAGCGCACGACGCCGTCCGACTCAGGCGCCGCGCCGAGGAAGCCGATCGCGGCCTTGTCCTGCCAGCGCACCGCACCGCCGAGGCCGAGTCCCTTGAGCTTGCCCTCGGAAAAGGTGTAATTCGTGAGCGCATTCGAACGCCACTCGCGCACTTGGCTGCGGGGCTTGCCCTGATTGGCGACGGCGAGTTGGTAGGGCGCGAGGAGTTGAGTGAGGTAGTAGTCCTTCGCGTTGTTGACGCTGCCGGACAGGTTCGTCGTCGCCACAGAGGTCCACCAGAGCTGGCCGTTGTCGTCCTTGAGCGTCGACCAGACGGGCAGGCGCGCGGTCCAATAATTCACCTCGTCGGGCGCGATGTTCGAATCGATGGCCTGCTGCTGGGCGACGTTGAACTTGAGGCGCCAGTTCCGCGTGGGGTTGTAGGTGACTTCGATTTCGTAGCCGCGCGACGTGACGTCGGTCAGGCCGTCGGTGCTGAGGCCGGTGATGTTGTCGCCGAGGCGGGCGAGCCACGACTCGGGCATGCCCATGATCGCAGCGGTGGCCGTGAGCACCTGGGCGGCGCTGGGCGAAGCAACGCCCTGGCGCGCGAAGCGGCTGCGCGCCAGATTTTCCGCCCAGGGCCGGAGGGCGAAACCGAAGTTGGTGCCGTTGTTCACGCGGCCTTCCATGCGCAGGGTGCGCTGGCCGATCGTGCCGGCCTCATTGCCGCGGGAGTTGAGGTCGTTCGCCTCGTAGCGGTTAATTTTCACGCTCAGCTTATTTTCGAGCGCGGTGAAGCTGACGCCGTAATCCTTGCCGGTGCCGCTTGGGTTGGGCAGCGGATCGCCGAAGAGGGTTTGCAGCGCCGGCGCCGGGGCGAAGCTGTCGGAGCGGTTGTAGAACACGTTCAGCCAGCGCGTGGGTTTGGCGACGACGCCGAAGGTCTTCGTGTCGCCGCTTTGGTCGGTCCAGGGATTCCAGACGCTGAGTCCGGCGTTGGTGATGCGGCCGGCCGCGGGGTCAAACGCGTTGGCGTTCGACTCGCGGGATCGCTGCCGATCGCGACGAAATCCGTAGGTGGTGACGATGCGGTCGTTGAGGAAAAAACTCTGCAGCGTCGCACTGAGGGTGCGAATCTCCACCCGCTTGCTGTTCGTGCCCGTGATGGGCAGGTCGGCCACGGTCACGCCCTCGTTGACCCACTGACCGGTGAGGTTGTTGAACCACGTCAGCGAGTGCTGGCCGGTGATGTCGTTGATGGGCGACGGGCCGGTGTCGAAGTTCGTGCCCTGCGTGTCGCCGACGTAATAGCGCTGGAGCGAGGCCCGTGGTCCACCGACGCCCTGCAGGGTGACGGCGGCCCAGCCGGTCGGATTGAAAACGGTTTCGGCGTCGCGGAAATTGGTCATGTCGCTGCGGCGCGTCTCGCCGTGGAGTCCGAGGCGCTGCTGGCCGATCCACGCGAGCCACGCGGGTGCGTTTTTCGGGGTGAACTGGTAGGCGAGATCGGCGTTCTGCGTGTCGCCGATTTCCGGCGTGATGCCGCGGAGCGGCGTGACGGCCTGGATATAGGGCCGCTGGAAATACGGATTGGGCCGGCCGTCGAGGAGCTTCTCGTTCACATCGACGTAGAGGACGGAGTCGGTGTTATCGAGAAACTGAAACTGGGTGCGGGAAAACTCCTGGCGGAACCAGCCGGCGCGGGCGGCGATGAGGTGTTGCGGCGTTTTGAGGACGTCGTGTTCCACCTCGAAGCGGTACGTGTTCGCGGTATCGATGCTGTGGTTGGCGGCGGTGGCATTGATCGACGACCAGTCGTAGACCGATTTGTCCTTGAGCGCGGGCGCGATGTAGAGCGGAAAGAGGCCGCCCTTGTTGCGAATCAGGAAGGAGCCGCTCTCGAGGTAGCGCACCGCGTTGTTCTGGGTGAAGGGCGTGGGCGTGCCGGTGGTGATGCGATTGCCGATCGCGTTTTGGGTGTAGAACTTCACCTGACTGTCTTCGATCCACGCGGACAGCTTGCCGGTGAGATTGGTCGCGCCGCTCATGAGTCCGGCGGGCAAATTGGCGTCCTGCGCGACGGGAAACGGGCCTGAGCGCACGCCGTTGCGCGTGACGATCTGCGTGGTCGGGTCCCACGACGGCTTGCCGGACGAGACCCATTCGGAGATCGCGTCGCGCGGCGTCAGGGAGTTGGGCCGGCGGGCGAAGTTGGTGTAGCGCTCGGCGCTACCGGTGATCGTGGTGGGGGCGAACGGCCGGGCGAGAAACGAGATCTGTCCGCGGCGAATGCGCTCAGAGGCGGGCTTGCGCGTGAAGCCCTTGCTCTCGTTCACCGCGGCGACGCGCAGGGCGAGTTTGTTCGCGACGAGCGGACGGTTGAGGTCGAGGCTCTCGCGATGGCCGCCAAAGCCATCGAGGCGAAAGGTGAACCCGGACACCGTGCGGGTCGGATTCGCCTGCGTGGGCACAAGGTTCACGGAGCCGGCGCTGTTGCCGATGCCGAAGAGGCTCGAGTTGGGGCCGCGGTTGATTTCGACCGAATCGATGTTGTAGAGATCGAGGGGAACCTTGGCGTTGCTGGCGAAATTGCCGATGGCGGTGTTGGCCCCGAAGGTGGAATTGGTATTGGAGCCCGTGCCGGAAGCGCCGGTGCCGCCGATGCCGCGGATGCGATTGGCGGTTTGCGGATCGGCCGAGACGTTGTCCTGCACGCCGCCGTTGCGGTTGGTATTGAACTGCGTGAAATTGCCGGTGCCCTCGGTGTTGGCCTCGTAGAGAAACACGTCGTTGATATCGATCGCCGCCGTGTCGATGAGCTGCTGCTTGGTGACAACGGTGATCGAGGAGCCGAGGTCCTCGAGCTTCGAGTTGAGCCGCGTGCCCGAGAGCGTGTTGAACGCCTGATAGCCGCGCTCGTCGGCGACGACTTGAAACGGCGTGAGCACGCCGGTCTCCGGGCTCGCTCTGACGGCTGCTTTTTCGACGACAGGCGATGGCCGGGCCGGTGCGCCTTGGGCAAATACGGCGGAAGCCGAACCGCCGAGCAAGGCGAC